>JAQVSI010000013.1:6811-21738 GCA_028700625.1 Candidatus Shapirobacteria bacterium | reverse complement strand
CTAGCAATTTTGTCGTCAAGATCATAAATGTTACTTGCGGTTCCTGGAGTAACTTTTCCATTTTTTACGATTATAGTGCTGTAGGCTGTCCAAAAACCACCGCTTGGTCTGAGTTCACCATCGTTTTGAAAAATCATTAAATATTTACGAGGACTATCTTTTCCAAGAAGCCAAGATATCTTAGAAAAAATTGGTTGACCATTTTTTACCAATTTATGAACTTCAGTGATAGATTCTTGGGCTTTAATTATATTAGATTTAATTTTATAGCCTTTGAACTCTTCAGGATAACGATTAGGATCTATTTGGTCTATAGCTGTTTGCATTATAATTATTTTCTTTTCGATTTGATCTAAATAAGGAATTAATCCCTCAATAGATTCAGTTAAAAAAGAAATGCGATCTTCAGTGGTTTTTTCGTTGCTAGTAGAAGAACCTTTAACTCCTAAAAAATCTTTGTAGGGTTCGATGGCTTTAACTAAAATATCAGCAGTATCGATTCCTTCTTTGGCAATAATTAAAATTTGCTGACCATCTTTATAATATTTACCAATAATTGGCAAGTTTTTAGTGTAAGCTAATTTTTTATAACTATTTTCAAGCGATTTTGTCTGATTGTTAATAGTTATTAGAGTTTCTTTTATTTTATCTAAGTCTTTGTCACTGACGGCTTGTTGAATAACAGGAATTGATTTTTTAATATTTTCAATTTGAGCAAGAATTTTTCTTCCAGGAACAAAAACTAAGAAAAATAAAATAACGGCAACAATAGATATTGCAATTAAAACTATGGAAAGAATAGATAAAGTTTTTCTTTTTATCGTTTTTTTTGAATCAATTTTTTTTTCTGTCATAGGAGTTTCAGTAATGATTTTTTGAGGTTTTGTTATTATTTGGTCCATTGTTTAAGTTTAACTTAAAATTACCAACGAGACAACATAGACACTGGAGTTTTGAAAATTATAGATATTTCTCCAAGAAAAGATTGCCTTTGAATATATTCAGCATCCATTTTTGCTCTGTCTTCGAAAGTGATATCGTTTCTTCCTGATGTTTGCCAAACGCCAGTAATTCCTGGTTTGGCAGATCTAATAATTTTAATATATTTTTTTGTTCTAGGAAATTTCTTTTCTTGTTCTCGAAGCTCTTCTTCTCTGTAAGCTCTAGGGCCAATTAGACTCATGTCTCCCTTTAAGACGTTTATTAATTGAGGAAATTCATCGATGGTTAAAGATCTGATTTTTTTACCAATGGGGGTAATTCGAGGATCTTCAGACATGGGTAATTTCCAACCACTTTCTTTATATTTTTTCCATAGTTTTGGGTAGTTTTCTTTTAGTCTTTTATCGTTGTCTCCAATATACATTGAGCGAAATTTATACATCCAAAATTCATGACTATTTTTACCAACTCTTTTTTGTTTAAAAAAGATGGGACCATTTGAACCCATTTTAATTAGAATCATGGTAACTAACATAATTGGAGAAAAAAGAATAAGAAGAACTAGTGAACCAACGACATCTATTGTTCTTTTAAATATAATGAAAAGTATTTTTGTCATTTTTGACCTAAAAAGTATGTTTTGTATTTTTTATTTTTCACTATCAAGCTTACTAAATCTCGAACTTTAAAACTAGAGTCTAAATTGCAAACTAGAAGAGCGTCTGGAGTATCAATTATCGCAAGGTTACTCACTCCTACTAGTCCGATAAGTTTATTGTCTGAGCCAGAAACTAGACAGTTTTGAGAACTTGTACTTAAAAGATTAGTTTTTGGATCGATTAGAGCATTGTTGTCTTTATTTTTTTTAGAATTTAAAAAAATTGCTTTCCATTCACCGATATCACTCCAATCAAAAGTAGCTGGAATCATGGTCATTTTTGATGATTTTTCGGAAATTGCCTTATCTATTGCTAAATTTGGAGATTGTTTGTAAATTTGAGCAATTTTTTGAGGATAGTTTAGATTTTTTTCTAGATCTTTAAAGATTTGGAAATATTCTGGTTGCAATTTCTCAAATTCATTAATAAGCGTGGAAACTGAAAAAGTATAAATTCCAGAGTTCCAATAAGAATTTTTATCAATTAATTTTTGGGCTCTTTTGGGATTTGGTTTTTCAATAAATTTTGAAACTTTGTAATAATCTTCTATTTTTTTGCCGGGATGAATATAACCATAAGAAGGATTTGGACCATTTGGTTTAATGCCAATAGTAACGACAGTATCGGTTGATTGAGCTATTCTTTTGGCATTATTTAGAGTTTGTTTAAAGTGAATAATATTTTTGATGTAATGATCTGATGGAAAAGTGCTAATAATAGCAGTTGGATCTATTTGTTTTATTTTAGTAGTTGCATAGAGAATGGCAAGGGCAGTATTTTTCTTTTCTGGCTCAATAATTATATTTTTGGTTAGATTAAAATCTTTGGCAATTTTAATTATTTTGTTGGCGTAGTTACTATTAGAAACAATGTAAATATTTTCAGGACTAACAATTTTTTGAGATCTTTTGAGGGTTTGTTCCAAGATGGATTTTTTGTCAAAAAAAGAAAGAAATTGTTTTGGTTTGTTTTTTCTAGATAAAGGCCAAAGACGAGGTCCTGTGCCGCCACATAGAACAAAAATATAGTGTTTTATTGATGATTCTGGCATATAAAGTCAACTTCCTTTTTAAAGTTTAGCATAAAATTTTGATTGGAAAATTTCATAGCATTTTTCCGACAATTAATTTTGGAAAAATTTTTTGAATCAAAATTCTTAATAGCGGAAATCAAACTTTTAACGGTTTGATTTTTAAAAAAAACACCGGTTTTATTATTAATTACAGTTTCTGTTAAACCTCCTCTTTGATAAGCAATTACTGGTTTTCCACAAGATTGAGCTTCGATTGCTGTTAATCCAAAGTCTTCTAGTTGAGGGCAAATTAAAGCTTGGCAGTTTTGATAAATATTTAAAAGCTTTTTATTGTTAACTTTGCCAACAAATTCTATTTTTGATTTTGGTTTAATTATTTTTTTAAGATTTTTTTTATCTCTGCCAGTACCAACTATTTTAAGTTCAAGGTTAAGTTTTTGACAAGCTTTTATGGCAATATCTATTCTTTTGTGATTAACAAGTCGAGAAACTATTAAAAAATATTTTTGATTGGACTTTTTATTTGATGGCGCAAAAAAAGAAATATCAATTCCAGGGTTGATGACTTTGGCATTTCTTTGGTAATTATTTTTAATTCTTTTTTGAACTGTTTTGGAATTACAAAATAGAAAATCTGGCATTTGACCAAATTTAAAATCTATTTTTTTATATATATTTAAAAATGGTTTTAGAATTTTGAATTGATTTGGAGTTTGGTAAACATAACGATTTATATTGTGAAGATAGCAAACAAAAAGAGTTGGTTTTAAAACTTTAAGACTGTGACCGCTGACTTGAGTGGTGGAAATAACGATATCGTATTTGGAAAAATTAAATTGTCTTAGGGCTAATGAATAAAATGGAGTGTAAAAAATAGGATTTTTTTTTGAAAAAGGGAATTTGTTAATGGAAGAAGTGATTATTTTGGTATTTTTGGGAATCCAAGAAGTTTTTTTGGGGTCGTGGACTAATGTATAGACTGGAGCTTGTGGATAAAGTTTAATTAAATCTAATAATACTTTTTCGGCTCCTCCCCATTGATTTAACCAATCATAAAATAAAGCAATTTTGTAATTTTTCAATTTCTAATTTTTAATTTCTAATTAAGGCAATTTTTGTAAACAGCCATAGTTTGTTTGGCTGTTTTTGTCCAAGAATATTTTTTTAGTTGTTGTTGTCCTAATTTAATTAATTTTTGACGAAGGTCTGGGTTATTGATTAACTGTTTAATTTTTTTGACTAAATCATTTGAATCATTTGGGTCAAAATATAGAACCGAATGGTTATAAATTTCTGGTAAACAACTAGAATTTGAAGAAATTACAGGACAATTTAAAGCCATAGCTTCTAGTCCGGTTAGACTGAAACCTTCCATTAGAGATGGGTGAACTAAAGCTAAGGCCTGTTGATAGACATTTTTGAATTCTTTATCATCTAGGTAACCTAAAAATTCAACTTGTTTTTTTAGTCCCATATGGGAAATTTGAGTTTTTAATTTGTCACTAAAAAAACTTCTAGCGCAAATGATCTTAAGTTTGAGTTTAGGTAGATCCTTTAAGGCTTTTAATACAACTTTAATATTTTTATGAGTGTAAAGATTGCCAGTATAAATAATATAATTTCCAATTTCTAATTTCGAATTTCCAATATCTAAATTGTTTTGGAGAAAAGTTGGATCGACAGCTTCGTGGGTTGTTACTACACGAGAAGGATTTAATTTAAACTTTTCAATTAAATATTTGCGCCAAAAATTACTAGGAACAATAATTTGATTTCTTTTGACAATAGTATTTGTTAAAAAAAGGTAAGCTATATGCTTAAAACTATATAAAAATTGATTTTTAGTAGTAGTATCTTTGCCGGTAAAAAAATGTTTAATTAAATCGTGAATAGTAATAACTGATTTTTTAAAATAGAGAATTGGCTTATTAAAATGAGTGAAATGAACTAAGTCGGCATTTAATCTGTAGATTATAAAAGGTAAAAGGATTTGTTCTCGAATAGAATAATGGTGGATGTTAGTCGTGACATAATTAAAATTACTGTTTAAATCTTTTTTAATTTCTTCTTCTAAATTTTTGTAAATAATTAAAGTAAATTTATATTTTTTGAAATCAGGTAATTTAATTAAAGACTTAAGTAAATTTTTAGTGTAGCGGCCAATACCAGTATGTTTTGGTCCATAAAGACGGGCATCGATTACTATGTGTTTTTGTTTCATAAATATTTTGCCTTAAAAACTCTTTGAAGTTCTAATATTTTAATACCAAACATAACTAAAAATCTAACAGGTATTGAATAATTAGAAAATAAATTTTCTTGATAAAAAATTCTCATAGCTTGAGTACTAGCTTTGGCAACTTTAATTTTAGTTTCTCTAGATGCTTTTGAAAGGTGCTTTGATTTGTTAATTAAACCAGAAGAAACACCTTGAAAATGAATAATATTACAATCAGGATTAAAATATAAATTGAAATTTTGTTTTTTTATTTGATAACAAAAATCCAAATCTTCACCGTAGAAAAAATATTTTTCGTTCCACCATTTAACCTTTTCACCGACTTCTTTTTTAATCATTAAGAAAGCACCAACGCAAGCGTCTATTTTATGAGCGACAGTTTTATCTAAATTGCCCATGAAATAACCAGAAAAAAGTTTTGAATTTGGAAATAGTTTTGACAAACCACTGAAGTGACAAAGAGAATTCCAAGGAGTAGGAAAACCCCTATGACATTCCGGTTGCATTTTACCTGTGAGAGCGAGATTTATTTGACAAGTAGCAGCATCAACACTTTTATTTTTATCAAAAAATTCGATCATTTTCTTGAAAGTATTTTTCTGAACGATAGTGTCAGGATTTAAAAATAAGACAAATCTAGTTTTTGAATTTATTTCTTTTAAACCTTGATTGTTGCCATGAGCGAAACCTTGATTAGTACTGAGTATTAAATATTTAACATTTAATAATTTTGATTTTTTAGCCAAATCAATACTATTATCAGTAGAGAGGTTGTCGACAACTATAACTTCATATTGATAATTACCAATATCTGATTTACTTATACTTTCAAGACATTTTTTAAGATAATCAGCTGAATTGTAATTGAGAATAATGACAGATAAATCCATTTTATTTTTTATTAGTAATTTCTTGATAAATTTGATTCAGACCATTAACACTATTTTGATATGAATATTTATTACCAATAAGCTTATTAGCTTCATTACCCATGTCGGTTCTTTTTTTATTGTTTTTTAGTAAATCAATAGTATTAGCGGCAATTTTATTGTAGTCACAAATAATTGATTGTTTAAAATTTTCAATTTTAATACCTCCCATCCCTTCTGGAGTGGTGACAATAGGAAGACGACAAGCCATGGCTTCTAAAAATTTATTGCGAGTACCTCCCCCGCTGCCCATTGGAGCGACTAAAACCCAGCAGTGTTGATAATAATACATAGGGTCATGGGGTTGATCATCAAAATCAGCTTCTTCGACAATAACGTCTTCAGAACGATAATGGCCGTAATAGTCTGGTGCATGACGACCAATAATATAAAATTTACAATTAGGAATGGCTTTTTTAATTTTATTCCAAGAATCTTTAATAATCATTTCAACTGATTCTCGGTTTTGCATCCATTTCATATTAGAAACACCAAATAGAATTGAAGGAAAAGAACTTTTTTTAGTTTTTGCTTTTGATTCAAAAAATTTATTATCTACGCCGTTTTGAAAAAGTTTAATATCTTTTCTTTTGGTGATTTTAGAAATTAATTTTTGATCTTCTTCGGCAAAAGCAACCACAGTGTGGGTATTTTTCCAATAATAGGTTTCCCAATACTTTAATTTAAGAACATCAATCCAAAGAAAAGGTTTTATTAATTTTTTCCAACCAGAAACAGTTCCAACATAATGTTTATAAACTTCATATTCAACCGTAAGATCGACTAAAACAATAGGAATTTTTGTTTTAGGAATGTTAGGCATTGGATAAAAACAATCACAGTGGATAAGATCAAAAGAATTAGTGTCTAATTCGTGTTGAATTGTTTCACGAAATTTTTTATTGATGTGTTTCATGACTAAAAAAGGATAAGGACTAAATCCAGTAAGAAGAACTTTTTTAGGATCCCAAGTTTTGCCACGTATAACAGTAATAACTTTGGAACAATATTGTTTAATATCTTCTAAACCCTCTTCATCGGGAGTTAGACAAATTAAAGTAATATTGTTGTTTTGAGAAAGATATTTTATTGAATAAAAAGAACTATTCTGGCCACCAGATTGAGAAAGGCGGGGAATGTATGGAGTAATCATTAAAATATTTCTTTTTTGTTTCATTTTTTTAAAGTTACAAATTGTTTTTCTTTTAAAATTAAACTTTGATAATAAAGACCCATCATTATCCAAAAAAGATAGGCTGTTTTTGAGGCTTCGAAAACATCAATAAAAATAGCGTTGGCCATAGTGGTTAAAAGACAACCAAATAAGATTATAGGGATTAAATCGTAGATGTTAGATTTTTTCTTGAAAATTAAAGGGATGGTTTTGATGATAAAGAAAATATTAATAATTATAAAAGAAATAAAGCCCAAAAGACCACTTTCTCCAAGAAGTCTAAGAAAATCATTGTCGGTGGCTAGAGTTATGGATCCTAATCCACTACCGGTAATTATATTTTTTTTGTAAGCGTTTATGGCTCTTGGCCATTCAACATTAAAACGAATTTCGCCAGATCTGGCAACACCAGCATCTGTGTCTGGAACAGGAGGAATTTCGATTGGTAAATTGCGGACAACAGTCGGAGTTGGTTTTAAAATTGATTTGGTTGGAGTAACTGTAATGGTCGGAATAATAGTTGGAGTTGAAGTTTTAATAGTAGTTTTTTCTCTATTATTAAAAATAGAAATGGTAGCTAATAATCTTTGATTTAGATCTTTTGAATTAAAAATACTAAAACTAACCAAGATAATAAGAGGAATTGTCCAAAAATATTTTTTTAAAGCAAAAAGGGTAAAACAAATACCTCCGAGAAAAGCAAAGGTTGAAACTCTAGAAGCCGTAAAGGTAAAAATGGGATAAGCAGCGACCCAAACAAGTAAGCTAGTTATTTTTGCCCAAATATTTTTATTTAAAATAAAAACAACAGCAATAATAATAAGGGCTACACTTAAAAAAGCAGCCAAATCATAATGACCTGCGAAAGTAGAATTGATCCTTGTCCAAACACTCATTTGAAGTAATTGTCCTTTTGAAAATTCTGAATTCATGGTGGAAATTACTGGAAATTGAAGATATTTTTGACCATAGCCATAAAGACTAACAAAAGCAGTAGTAATTAAAAGAAAAACATAACTGATTCGAAAATCCTTAACGTAATTAATACTGCTTATGGCGATAAAAAATAAGGACATATATTCAAATCGACGAAGTAGATGAAGAACTAAAATATTTGTCGGTTCTGTTTGATAGATTAAAAGAGCAGTTACAAAACTAGCAATAATAGCTAAAAAATAAACCAAAAATAGTTTTGTAATTTTTATTTTAAAAACAGGAAATCTATGAATTATTTGATAGATAAGCCAAATAAGTATGGAAATAGCAATAACAATATCATCTAGACGGATAGCTACATAAGTGCCACTGACATTAGTTAGGGGAAATTTAGGATATAGAGGAATAAAAAGAATGAGTATGGCAATTATTGATCGAAATATATTTATATTTTTGAACATGTTTTTAGGTAAATAGAGGCAGTTCCAAATTTACCTCTGATAAAGTATATAACACTACGACTAAGGGCATTAATTTTAATTAGAAATTTAACTAATTTATATTGAGATCTTGTTTTGTGTTTTTTAAAAAAAGCTAAAATGCCAAGATATTCGTTTAAGATAGGATCCATTTTATTGGTGGCAGAAGCTCCTCCAAGGTGAATGATTTGAGGGCCGATTAAATACCATGTTTGAGAATTTGGATTATTTTTTTTGATTCGGTATGACAATTCAACTTCTTCTCCATACATAAAGTAGTTTTCATCAAAGCCGTTTGTTTGTTTTAATGCAGAGGCTCTAATTAACATAAAAGCTCCGGTAACCCAATCTTGTTGATGATCTTTTAAATAAAAATTATCGTGAGTGTAAAAAGTTGGAGTATGAGGATGAAGAGGTTTAATTATTTTATTAATTAAAGGTAAATCGTCTAAATTTAGACACCAAGTTTTAACATTTAATAAATTTGGGAAAAAGCCACCAGAAGCTTGAATTGTTTTGTCTTTATTTAATAATTGGGCAGTACAAATTGAGGCTTCAGGATGAGAACAAAGCCAATTAAGGCTTTGACTGATGGCGGAATGGAGAATTAATGTGTCGGAATTTAATAATAAAATATAATTACCTTTGGCAATTTTTAAACCTTGATTATTGGCCTTACCAAACCCACCATTAAATTTATTGGCAATAATTTTTAGTGTCCAATTTCCAATTTTCAATGAATTTTTAAATTCTTTAATTTTTTTTAAACTGTCATCTTTGGAATTGTTATCAACTATGATAATTTCGAAAGGGATTTCTTTAAGACCCTTATCTTGAAAAATAGATTTTAAACAATCTATGGTAATTTTACTGGTGTTGTAGGAAATAATAATTATTGAGAGGATTGGATTAACCATGTTTTTTGTTGAGAAATGATTTGTAAGTGTAAAGTCCAAAAATAACCACAGATTCAGTTATTAAAAAGGCAAAAATTCTTCTTGGAATTGAAGTTGGAAAAGTTCGAAGAGTGATTTTGGTTTTATATTCTTTACCTTTGAAAATTAGCTTATTTTTACTTCTTTGCTCTGGTTTTGTAAAAACATCATTTTCCCATTCAAAACCGTTTATGTATAGAGATTCTTTAAAAGGCAAAACATATTCTTCAAGATAATAGCTTTGAATAGTATCTTTTATTATTTCTTTGGATTTTTCTGGAGGATGATTGATAATAATTCTAAAAGGTCCACTGTAGTAAGCCTTGTAGAAATTCATGACTTCGGTTCGGGTCATGTTGGTGTAGTAAGCAGAAACATTTTTTAATTGAACTGTGTCACCAGGTTCGTCTGATTTGATGCTATTAACTAGATCTGGTGGAGTTGGTACAGGGCTAATTAGATAAATAATGGCAAAAATATTGAAACAGCAAAAAAGGAAGATAATTACTTTTTTGATCATATTATTGAAACAACATGGCTCGACCAAGTTTATAATTTGGATTTTTGTTTTTTCGTTCCCCTATTTTTTGAGCTGGAACTCCACCCCAAATTTCAAAATCAGGAATATTTTTAGTAACAACAGCGCCGGCAGCAACCACGGCACCTTTCCCTATTTTAATGTCTGGAAGAATTATGGCTCTTGGTCCGATAAAAACATAATCACCTATTTCAATTGGCCCAAAAGAATTTTCGTAATTATCTGAATGAATGTTGTGTTCATCGTTATAGATTAAAACTTGACTGGCAATACCAACATGGTTACCAATGGTTAATTTGGCTCGACCATCCAAAAAACAATGATCACCAATTATAGTGTCGTTGCCGATTTTAATATTGGAAGGTTTGAAAAAATTAACGCCGATGTGAATAGTGGAATTCCATGACATGTCTATTCCAGAAACTATATAAAAGAATTTTCTAATGAAATGAATAGGGATAATTCCGATAATTCGTAAAACCATAAGCCAAAATTCAAGACAGATAGTTTTAATACGAATAATTATTTTTTGAGAAATCTCTTGAGGGCCTAGGGTTTTACCAGTTCTATCTTTCATAAGTACATTATATATTGTATTTCTCAAAGACGGAAAGGACAGATTTGGCAGTATTAGTCCAACTAAAAAAATTGGCTCTAATTTTGGCTTTATCTGTTATTTCTTTTAATTCTTTTGGTTTAATTTTTTCTAATTTAATTATTTGATCGACTAATTCTTGTTGATTGGTTGGATTAAAATAAAAACCATTGTTTTCTATAACCTCTTTTAATGGGGCAATGTCACTGGAAATTACAGGAGTATTAACTTTCATGGCTTCAATAACTGGAATACCAAAACCCTCATAAATGCTTGGCATAATTAAGGCTTTAGCATTTTGGTATAGAGTCCATTTTTGAGATTCATCGACAAAATCGGTAAAAATTACATTTTTTTCAATCCCTTCTTTTTTGACTGTTTCAAAAATTTCATTAAAAAGCCAACCTTTTTTACCAGATATGACTAAACCCACCTGTCCTTCGGACATCCTCCCTTGATGAAGGGAGGACTTTTCTTTTTTTTGTTTGAGATATTTAGCAAAGGCACTGATTAAAAAAGGGATGTTTTTATTTGGTTTTAATGTACCTAAGTAGAGATAATAGGATTTAGATGTTAGATCATAGAATTTTAAAATTTCTTTTTGTTTTTTATCATCGAGTTTTGGTGGATTATCGACACCATTATAAGCAATGGTTATTTTTTCAGGATTAACTTTATAAGTTTTTTCAATTTCTGTTTTGGAAAAATTAGAGACGGTAATTATATGAACTGCTTTTTTAATAGACTGATCTGTCCATTTAATTAACTGATAAAGATCTTTTTTAGTGAATTGTGATTGGAAAAGAAGGTAGCCGAGATCATGAATTGTGGGAAGGGTTGGACAAGGAGCAAATTGAGGAGAATAATGACTGGGAGAATAAAAAAGATTTAACTTTTCTTTTTGAGTATAAAGATGAATAGGGAGAGCAAATTTTGTCCAAAGTTTTTGAGGTCCAAAAACTCGATAGTGCCAATTTTTATTCTCTTTTGGAAGATCGGTGAGTGGTGGATTTTTTAGATAAATAATATATTGATTTTTTTTATCAATTAAATAAATGTTTTTTAAAAGATTGAAAGCATATTGACCAACTCCTACTCGAGATTTGATATTGGCTTCATTTCCATCGATGCCGATTAACATTTTAAATTGAATTATAAACAGATAAAGTTTCTTTGGCAGTTTTAAGCCAATCAAAATTTTTGGCTTGAATTAAACCTTTAGCTTTTAATTTATTTCTTAAAGCGTTTGATTTAATTATTTTAGTAAGAGCTTTAACTAGTTCTTCGGTAGAATTTGGATCTACAAGTAAACTTGCTTTATCTGTAACTTCTGGCATGGAAGATATATTGCTGGTAATAATCGGGGTTCCAACTTTTAATGATTTGACCAAAGGTAATCCAAAGCCTTCATACAGAGAAGGATAGACTAGACAAAGAGCGCTTGCATGAAGTGCAACCATGTCTTTTTCGGGGATAAATCCAAGTATTTTTACAGATGGATTTTTAATACCATCAACATCTTCTCCCCATCCATATTTTCCAGCAATTGCTAATTCGGTGTGATTGGTTGGATTTTCTTTTTTAAAAATTACAAAAGCATCTATAAGTCTTTTTAGATTTTTTCGAGGTTCGCGTGTGCCTTGGGCTAGAATAAATTTATCTAATCCATATTGTTTTTTTATCTTTTCTTTTTTCTTTTGTTGAGATTCTTTAGATAATTTTATAAATTGTCCATATTTTTCTTCGGCAGCTTCATAAGTTATTTCAATTTTTTTTGGATCAATCTTGGGGAAAAGTTTAAGTAAATCATTTTTAGTACTTTGAGAAACGCAAATAAATTTAGAACAATTTTTGGCAGCTAATTTCATCTTATTTTTGTGAGCAGTAATTACTTTTTGATGATGCCACTGAGGGCTTAAGAAAGGAGTTAGATCGTGAACAGTAGTAATAGTTTTAGCTTTTATGGTTGGGGGTTGAGTCCAATCTGAGGTGTGAAAAATTTGGCATTTACCAATGAAAAATTCGATTGGAAAAAGACGAAGTTTATTCCATAAAATCTGAAGAAGTGTTGGAGGTATTTTGGATTGATATATTTCTACGTTTTTATGGTTTTTTTTAATTTTAACTATTTCTTCTGGTAAGGGAAGTCTCATCGAAGAATAAAAAAGTTTATAGGTGTTTAATTTATCAATTTTTACTATATTTCTGACTAAATTTAGAGTGTAGTTACTAACACCAGTTTTGTAGGGAGTGGAAGAAATATCAATGCCGATGATCATATTTAATTAGGTAATTCTACCAATTTTTGGATAACTTTTCGTTTTTTAAACATTTTTGGTAAATTAATTAAAACTTCACCGTAAGTGGAGAGAATGATGTAGGGTAAATAAAAAATAGATTTTAGTTTGTAGATTCTAATAATTTGCTTTGTTAAGCCGGATAAATTTCGAATTCTTTCTTCTACAATTTGAAAAAAATTTTTAATTATTTCTTTTGAAGAAAAATTTTTAATTATAATATAGATCCAGTTTTTTGCATCCATTTTATATCTAAAAATACCCATTTTACTGCTAGTTCCTCCGCCTAGATGATAAGAAATAGCTTTTGGAATATAGAGAGTTTTGTATTTTAAATTGTGAAGGCGAAGAGCTAAATCGACATCTTCTTCATAGGCAAAAAAATCTTCATCAAAAAGACCTATTTTTTCTAAAATTGATTTTTTGTAAACAACAAGAGCAGCGGAAGCACCCCAAACAAATCCACCCCCTGCCCCCTCCTTTGACAAGGATGGGGTGAATTTTTCACCGTTGGAGATGTTTTTGGCTTTGCCGCGATAGAAAAATTCTAAACCCTGAGATTCAAACTTAGTACCGTCTTTGGTTAAAACAGTTCCAAAAAAAGTGGCAGTTTTTGAATCTTTATTATTTGAAATTGTTTTAGAAATTAATTGAAACCAATTTGATTCCATAGTTAAATCGTTATTTAACAAAACTACATATTCGTATTTGGCTTTTTCAATTCCTTGATTAACTGCGCCCGCAAATCCATTATTTTTTGAATTTAATAATATTCGATAAAAAAAACTTTTGGGAATATTTTTTTCAAATATTTCTAAGCTATTATCTTTTGAATTATTATCAATAAGAATTATTTCAGATTGAGACTCGGGACATTTTTTTAGGGATTGAAGTAGAGATTGGAGACAGCTTTCTAAAAAACTAGAGCCGTTGTAATTTGGAATAATTATTGAATAATTAATCATTTATTTTTGATAGATCAATAAAGTCTCCTATTTTGAGGTTTATTTTTTGTGAATCGTTGGCGTTTAATTCGAGAACATATTGAGCTTTTGATTGATTTTGATAAATTTTTGTTGAATTAGTTTCGTTGGCTGTTTTTATATCAACAATTTTGCCGTCTTTATTTAGCCAAATCATGTCGAGGGGAATTAAAGTATCTTTCATCCAAAAAGGCAGTTCTGTTTCGTAACCAAAAATAAAAAGCATTCCACAATTTGAGCAGAGTTTTTCTCTTTGAGACAAACCTTTGGTTTTTTGAGCAACGGTTTTAGCTAATTCAATTTTGTAGTTAGTGTTATTGATTTTAATATCGACGAAATCAGCAGAAGGAAGATAAAAAAATAATCGCCAAATTAAAATAGCAATAATGATTATTGGAAAAATTATTATTAAGATAAGACTTTTTGACATATTTTTTCTCCTACTTTATTCCAAGTATAGTTATTTTTAACATATTTATAAGCAAGTTGGCCCATTTGTTGAGCTTTTTTAGGATTATTTAAGATGAATTGAATTTGTTTAGTTAAATCGTTTTGATCATCAGCTTTGAACAATAATCCCCCATTTGATTTTTTAACTAGTTCTTTTAAAGCCGGAATATCGGCACAAATGACTGGTTTTTTTCTGGCCCAAGCTTCGATAACTACTAATCCAAAGCTTTCTTGAATTGAAGGTAATACTAAAACATCACAATTATCAATTAATCGGGATAAATCTTTTTGAGGAAAAGAAAAAATAAATTTAATTTTAGATTTTATTTTTGGATTAAGAGATTTTACTAATTTTTCAATTTGAGGATAAAAAAGAGTTTTTTGACCAGCTATTTTTAAACCCACCTGTCCTTCGGACATCCTCCCTTGATGAAGGGAGGACATCAAATCAGAGAAGGATTTTATTAATAGGTCGACGCGTTTGTGAGAAGAAAGGGAACCTATAAATAAGATGTTAAACCCACCCCTAGCCCCTCCCTTGACAAGGAGGGGTGTTAATTTTTCTTTTTTTAAAAAATCTAAATCGACGCCGTTGCCGGCGAGAATAATTTTTTTAGGATTAATGTTGAAATTTTTAATAAAATAATTTGTTTCTGATTCGGTTAGAGTCCATAAATAATCGGCCTTTTTTAAGGCATTAATTAATGGTTTTTGTTTAAAATCTTGATCGGTAGGATG
>JAQVSI010000013.1:0-6711 GCA_028700625.1 Candidatus Shapirobacteria bacterium | reverse complement strand
AAGATATTGGCCTAGTTTATAGATAACTTTTGATCCCCCGTCTATGGCCGGTGGAAAAATATGGCTTAATAATAAGATTTTCATTAATTAGTCTAATTATACTTCGTGCTATTCTAATAATTAGACTATGTTGAAGAAAATTTTTGGATCAAAATTGTTTAAATTTACTTTATCTGCTGTTTTGATTTATTTTGCTTTTAAAAAAGTCGACATTCGAAACCTTTTTAACGAAATAACAAGAATTCCTTTATGGTTTGTCGTGGTCAATGTTTTAATAAGTTTTTTTCTAGTGTTTTTGATTTCTTTTAGATGGAGTTTGCTTTTGTTTCATAAAACCAAAATTAAAACAGTTTTAATTTTTACGAGAGCTAGTTTTTTGGCAGCTTTTTATTCTCTGTTCTTTCCAACAGCAGTGGCTGGCGATGTTTTAAAATGGATGGTAATTGATAATAAATATCCTGAACTTCCAAAAACTAGAGTTTTAGGCTCAGTGATTTTGGATCGATTTATTGGATTTTCAATGTTTGTTTTTTTGGGATTAATTTCGGCAATTATAGGCAAACAAACGGGTTTGATAATCCCTAGTTATGTTTACTATTTATTGATAGTTTTTAATATCGTTTGTTTTTTTATTTATTTTATTATTTATTTTTTTGATGTATCCAAATTACTTCCAAAAGTTACTTTTTTACATAAATTAGACGATGCTTTTGATTTATTAAAAGATAAAAATAAAGGTCAAATTATTAGATGTTTGTTGGTGTCGATAATAAGTGAATTGATTTGGATTTGCCAGATGTGGTTTGTGGCTTGGAAATTTGGAACAAGTTTAGGAATATTGTTAGTTTTTGTTTTTATGCCAATAATTTCGATGATTTTGATATTACCAATTTCAATTGGTGGTTTTGGAGCTAGAGAGCAATTATTTTTGTTTTTCTTTTCCCAATTTAGTAAATCAAATGAAAGTGTTTTATTGATGTCAACTTTTGTAGGAATTTTGGGGATATTTAATTCTTTGTTTGGTGGAATGTTGTCTTTTTTTGATCATGAAACAAGAGATAGATTGAAAAAATAAAGAGAAATTGTTAAGATTACTTTGCTTTGTTAAGAGTTTCCGATTTAAATCGGAACAGCAACCGAGTTTGCCAATTGGCGGATCGCGGTGCTATCCCCGAATTCTCGGGGGACAAGCCTCTTTATTAATTAGTGGAGGAAAAAAATGAATTATCCCCTTTTTGTTTCTGAATCAGTTTGTGCTGGTCATCCTGATAAAATTTGTGATCAGATTTCTGATACAGTGTTAGATGCTGCTTTGAGTGTTGATAAAAATTCTAGAGTGGCAGTTGAGACTTTAGTAACAATTAATAAAGTGGTGATGGCTGGTGAAGTTAATTGCTCAAGAGAATTGGACTATAAAAATATTGCTAAAAAAGTTATTACTGATTTAGATTATACAATTCCAGAACTAAATTTTGATAAAAATAGTGAAATTGAAATTTTGATTCATCACCAATCAAAGGAAATTGCAGTTGGAGTGGATGACGATGGAGCTGGTGATCAGGGAATGATGTTTGGATATGCTTGCAATGAAACTCCTCAACTAATGCCTTTATCAATAGTTTTATCTCATGAATTATGTCGAAAAATGGATGAACTCCAATTTGGAGAATTAAATTATTTAAGACCAGATGGTAAGGCTGAAGTAAGTGTGAGTTATGAAGAAGGTAGGCCATTAAAAGTAGAAAAGATAATTTTAGCCAAACCATTTGATCCAAAAGTTGATAAAGAAAAAGTAAAAACTGATTTGTATAATTTGGCCGTATTGCCAATTTTGGAAAAATATAGATTGAATAAATTAACAGAGGAAGAAATTATTTTTAATGGGACAGGAGTATGGGAAATTGGTGGTCCAACAAGTGATACTGGAGTGACTGGAAGAAAAATTGTGGTCGATACTTATGGTGGAATGGGAAGAATTGGTGGTGGTTGTTTTTCTGGAAAAGATCCAACAAAAGTTGACAGAAGTGGAGCTTATGCAGCAAGATATATTGCAAAAAATATTGTGGCAGCCGGATTGGCCGATAGATGCGAAGTGCAATTGGCTTATGTAATTGGAAGAAAAGACCCAATTGGTAAATCAATTGAAACTTTTGGAACTAGTAAAAAAGACTTAAAAATAATTAATGATTTTGCTTGGAATTTGTTGGATTTATCGGTTAAAGGAATTATTGAAAAGTTTGATTTGAAAAGACCAATTTATGGGAAAACAGCCAGATATGGTCATTTTGGGTATGAGGAGTATCCATGGGAAAAAATTATTTAAATGGTAAAATTATTTATTAAAAATTAATAATATTCTATGATTTTAATTGTCGGAGGAGCGGGATATATTGGATCCCATATTAATAAAGAATTAACAAAGCAAGGTTTTAAGACTGTTGTTTTTGATAATTTATCTAGTGGGAAAAAAGAATTGGTTAAATGGGGAGAGTTTTTTGAAGGAGATTTGGGTAATATTGAATCGATAAGAGAAGTATTTACAAAATATCAAATTGAAGCAGTTCTTCATTTTGCCGCTTTTAAGGCAGTTGGCGAATCGGTAACTAATCCTCAAAAATATTATTTAAACAATGTATCTAATACTTTGAATTTGTTTAAAGTAATGATGGAAAATAAGGTAAATAAATTTATATTTTCTTCATCTGCAGCTACTTTTGGAAATCCTCAATATATTCCAATTGATGAAAAACATCCTCAATCCCCTATTAATCCTTATGGTGAAACTAAATTAATAATTGAACATATAATGCGAGATTATTCTGCAGCTTATAATTTTAATTATGTGGCTTTGCGTTATTTTAATGCTTGTGGAGCCGATTTGAAAGCTGAAACTGGCGAATGGCAAGGAAGTAGTTCGAATTTAATTCCATTAACTCTTGATGCGGCTATTGGAGCTAGAGAAGAAATTGGAATTTTTGGAACTGATTATCCAACACCAGATGGCACTTGTATTCGTGATTATATTCATGTGACTGATTTGGCAGAGGCTCATGTTTTAGCTCTAAAATATTTGTTGGATGGTGGGCAAAGTGAATGTTTTAATCTTGGAAATGGAAAGGGTTTTTCAGTTAGAGAAGTTGTCGATATGGCTAAAAAAGTTACTGAAATTGATTTTAAAGTTAGTGAAAAAGAAAGACGAGCTGGCGATCCTCCAGAATTGATTGCTGATTCAAAAAAAGCCAGAGAGATTTTAAAATGGGAGCCAAAATATTTCGATTTAGAGACAATAATGACAAGTGCTTGGAATTGGCATAAACAATTTAAAAAGACTTTGTAAAAAATATGATTTTTAGTAATGGAGAGGGATTAACTAATAAACAACTATTGGTCAAAAATACTTTTTGGTTGAGTGGTGTTGAATTTTTTTCAAAGATATTATTATTTTTTATAACTGTAGGTTTGGTTAGATATTGGGGGTCGGAAGAATTTGGGGCTTTTAATTTATCTTTTGCTTATGTGGCAATGTTTATGATTTTAAGTGATTTTGGTTTAACGACTATTACCACTCGTGAAGTGGCAAAACATAGAGATTTAAGTGAAAAATACTTGAGTAATTTAATAGGTTTAAAATTGGTTTTATCGGTAATAATTGTATTATTGTTTGCATTTTCATTTTTGTTTATTAATAGACCAGTATCAATCCTATTATTGATAGGTACTTTGGTTTATAGTTTAGTTCAAATCTTTCAAGGAGTATTTATTGCGATTTTTCAAGCCTGGGAAAAAATGGAAATGGTTTTTTTGAACAGGATGCTTTATTACATTGGAATGTTGATAGCGGCTTTCTTGGTTATTAATTTTCATGGAAATGCAATTCATTTAGTTTTTGGTTATGCAGTAGCAACAGTATTGTCAATAATTTTGGGAATTTGGCAAACAAGGTTATTAAAAATTAATTTTAAAATAGCTTTTGATTTTGATTTTTGGAAGGAACTAATAAAAGAATCTTTACCATTTTTAGGAATGGTGGTGGCGACAGTAATTTATGCTAATAATGACACATTATTAATTGGTAGAAGTTTAGGTAATGATCAAGTTGGTTTTTATCAAACTGCTTTTAAGATTTTATTTGCTTTTCAAAGTATTAATGTAATTAATTATGCAATTTTTCCAAGACTAACAGTTTTGTTTAATGAGGGTAAAAAAGAAAGTGCTAAAAAATTAATTGAAATAATTTTAGGATTATCGATAATTGGATTAGTTATTTTGGCATCATTAATAACTTGGCAACGAGAGTTAATTGTGAGGTTAATTTATGGTCAATCTTTTGTGGTGTCGGCGGGAGTGATGAGTTTGTTGGTCTGGTCGGGGGTAATTAATTATTTTAGAGTTTTTGTGGCTAATTTATTGATTATAAAAAATAAACAAAAAATGATTTTTTGGGCAGTTTTGATTGGAACTTTGGTTAGTTTGACAACTAATTATTTTTTAATTCCAAAGAATGGATTTGTGCAAGGCGGTTGGACTTTGATAATCAGTGAGTTGGTTATATTAGGAGCGATGATAGTGGGATTAAAAAAAGCCAAAAATTAGTTTTTGTTTTTAATTTCGAAACCTTTACATCCGTCTTTGTTGTCAAATAGAATTTCTACCTTGTAGTTTTGTTCTATTTTGCTGAAAGTTGGTTGGTCGCAAGTTAGAAGTTTGTCTTTAGTAATAATATTATTTATTGTTTTTGTTTTTAAATTATTACTTTCTAAATAAAATTGAAAAGGTGAACAGACATCGTCATGAACTCCAATAAAGTCTTTTTTATTAATTGAACTATCTCTAAATAAATAGCCATATTTTATACAAGACATTTGTTTATCTAGGTCGGGGCGATGAATGTAGGCAATATTGGTTCTAATGTATCTTTGCATGTAAAAACAAAGAATGAGAATTGGAAAAATTCTTAATAAAAATGGTATTTTTTTTATTATTAAAATTATAAAAGTAGCGACTAATAACGAGGCTATTGGGTAGAATTGAGCATCATACCAAAATTGTTTTGTGGCAGACTTTGAAATAATTAAAAAATAAGTAATGGCCAATAAATAGGCATAAAGAATGAATTGTTTAATAATTTTTTCTTTGGTGATAAGAAAAGCGATTACAGAAATTGGTACAAAATAAATCCATTTTTGAAAACGGAAACTGACCATTAAATCCCAATAATACCAAAAACCACTCCCCTTTCCTCCGCCGCTATTTTCTTTAAATCTATTGAAAAGATCCATATCTAAAACAGATTTTATGTATCCACGATTTAGAGATTCTCGGCAAAAATAATAAAGACCGATTACCAAAATAAAAATTAAAAGAGTTTTCCAAAAACTGGATTCTTTTAATAGTTTTATTATTTTTTTATCAAAAATTGAAAAAAGTATTATGCCAGGGATAAAAAAGAGACCAGCTATACTTTTTGTCATGACAGCTAAAGTTAAGAATAGACCAGTGAAATATAAATATTTTTTTTGAAAATTTTGGAAATAAATAAAAGTAGAAATAGAGGCTGAAAAAGTAAATAAAGTTAAAAGAGCATCGTAATCTCCTGTTCTGCCAATGTGGGTGTCGGGAAAACCCATGCTGGATAAAATAATTAATGATCCTAATAATCCAATCCATCTATTTTTTAATATTTTCAAACTGAATAAATACATTATTAAAACTACTAAAGTGGCGGAAATGGCCGAGGGTAGTCTTAGACTTAATTCACTAACTCCGAAAAATTTAAAAAAAATGGCGACTATCCAGATGTGAAGTGGAGGTTTAACATTCCACATGTCGGGAGCACCATTAAAATAGGTAACAAAAATATTTTTATTTTTTACCATTTCTAAGGCATTAGTAGCATTTCTGCCTTCATCCCATAAACGAAGAGTAAATTCACCTAAATGACGAAAAAATATAAAATAACAAAGGATTAATAATCCGAAAATTAAAATACAATCAATAGTTTTTATTTGTCTTTTCACTTATTTATCTTCCCACAGAAATATAATTAAAACCAAGTTTTTTCATTTCTCTTTTGTTAAAAATGTTTCGACCGTCGACAATATTATTTTTTCTCATTGATTTTTTTAGTTGTTTTAAATCGATATTGTTAAACTCTGGCCACTCAGTAGCGATAACTAAACAATCAGCATCTACAACCGATTTAATGAGGTCTTTTTCGTAGATTACAGTGTCTTTTAAAATTAGTTTGGCTTGATTAATTGCGATTGGGTCGGTAACGGTAATTTTGGCATCACGGTCGAGAAGTTGTTTAATTACAACTAATGAAGGAGCTTCACGCATATCGTCAGTGTTGGGTTTGAAAGATAAGCCCCAAATAGTAATGTTTTTATTATGTAAATCTTCACCTAAAAGTGATTGAATTTTTGGTAAAAGAGATTGTTTTTGAGCTAAATTTGTATCCTCAACGGCGTCAAGAATACTAAAACGGACATTATTTTCATGGGCGATTTGAATTAAACCTTTGACATCTTTTGGGAAACAACTGCCACCATAGCCAATGCCGGCAGCCAAAAATGCTTTTGGACTAATTCGGTTATCAAGTCTCATGCCTTTGGAAACTTTAGTAACGTCAGCACCAATTTTTTCACAAATGTTGGCAATAGAATTTATAAAAGAAACTTCAGTAGCTAAAAAAGCATTGGATGCATATTT
>JAQVSI010000030.1 GCA_028700625.1 Candidatus Shapirobacteria bacterium | reverse complement strand
CTTGGAACCACCTCGCTGTTGTCTTTGACAACTCGGGTAACGCCAAATATTACTGTAACGGAGAAATGCTCTCTACCAGCGGAACCAACAATTGGAGTTGGACGAGTGGTAGCTACATCGGGAGGAAAGATTCGGGTAACTATTTCAAAGGTCAACTCGACGACATTAGAATTTACAATTACGCCTTAACACCAACACAAATAACCCAAATATCTAGTGGTGGAGTCGCAACTTTTAAATAATCTATTCTACTTTCTACTTTCATTTTTTTAAACCTCTCTGTCTCGTTTCACTCAACATCTCTCTTTTTTAAGGGGAGATGTCCCGAGCTAGTCGAGGAACAGAGAGGTTTTGAATAGTAATTTGACAATCTGACAAACTGAATAGCTGAAAAGCCTAATAATTCTCGTTATTGTAAAGACAAAAACACGTCATTGCGATCCGCCAGCTGGCGGAGAAGCAATCTCGTTGAAATTGCCACTTTTATTCTTAAATCATAAATCATAAATCTTAAATCTATTTATTAATGTTTTATTCATAAATCTTGAATCATAAATCTAACAAGATTAAAAACTGAATAGCTGACTGGTTACAGGTTAACAAACCTCAAACACTTTATACTTTCCCCTTTCTACTTTATACTTATCTATAGTGAAACGCCTTCAATCTCTTTCTTACAAAACCCTATTTACTATCCTCTTTTTGTCTTTGGCTGGGATAGTTTTTTTTATAAGAATTGGAGGTAATACTCAAAAAGTCTCAGCTGCTTGGTGGGATGAAATGTGGCATTATCGAAAGGCTATCTCTATCTCTAACACTTCAGGATCAGATTTAACTGATTTCCAAGTTTCTGTTTCTATTGGTACTAGCCAACTTATTGCTGATGGTAAAATGCAAACTGATTGTGATGATATTAGAATCACTGACATTAATGGTAATTTGTTGCCTCATTGGATAGAAACTAACGGTTTAAATTCATGTAACCAATTAAATTCCGTCGTTTGGATTAAAGCGACATCTCTTCCCACTTCAGGTTCTACATTATATGTTTATTATGGCAATTCGTCAGCTAATTCAACTAGTAATGGTAATAATGTTTTTATTTTTTTTGATGATTTTAATGGTTCTTTTGTCAACACAGACAAGTGGGACAATACAGGAAACATGCTTTCTATTTCCAATAATCGATTACGTGCAGATCGTGTCAATGGAACAGGTTCACTTTTCTCCAAAGTGACCTTCGCTCGCCCTTTCGTTCTTGATTATGATTTTTACCCAACTCAATACCCCTCTGGGTGGGAGGGAACTTACCATGGTTCAATAAATTTCGGAACTTTTGACGGTAGTAAAAATTCCGAACACACCTGGACACCTTATGGGGGTGGTGGTAATTCTTATTGTGGCTTTTGTGACGACGGTGGTTGTTACCATGGTCAATATGTCAACCCAGTTGTAACTGGAGATACTTTATACAAAATCAGTATGCAAGCCAAAACTTTACAATCTGGACCACAAGGAGTCATGACTTACTCTAACCGTAAAGACGACAACATTGGCAGTCAAGCCAATGATACTATTTATACTGGAGCCACCACTGGTGCCGACCCACTATATATTGGAATCAAAGATTATGGCGGTAATACTTCTGATGATTTTGAATGGGATAATTGGCGTGTACGCAAATACGCTTCTTTAGACCCTACCCCTACTCTTCAATCCGAAGAACTCTCCCCCGCCCCCATCGCCTATTGGAAGTTTGATGAAGGATCGGGCACAACAGCCTACGATTCTTTTAGAAAAAAAAATGGAACATTAATTAACCCCAGTTGGGCTACAGAAGAACAATGTATTTCTGAAAAATGTTTGTTATTTGATGGTATTGATGACTATGTCAATGTTGGTACAGGAAATGATTATTTCCCACTTCCAACACTCTCTGCTTGTGCTTGGATAAAAACATCAGGTCTTGGTGTTAGTATGACAATAAATGGAATTCTAAGTATAACCTATGGTTTTAGTATGTTTCTGAATAGCTCTGGCCAATTTTCTACTAGGATGGATGACGGTATTAGTATCCCCACTCATACAATAACATCAGTAAATCTTCATGATAATAAATATCACCATCTGTGTTTAACTTACGATGGTACTAATAAATACATGTACATAGATGGCATTCAAAAATTGTCGATAGGAACTACTTGGTTAGGAACAACCAGATGGCCCACAAATACTGTTAATATTGGCCACGAAAACAATAATTCAGCCTTTTATAAATTTAATGGCCACATCGACGAAGTCAAAATCTATCCCTACGCCCGCACCGCCGACCAAATAAAACAAGACTACAATTCTCGCGGAAGTTTATCTGGTTCAGGCGTCAATCTCGGTGGTAATAAATTTATTACACCAGAAGGCTTAATTGGTTATTGGAATCTTGACGGAAATATAAATGATAGCTCAAACAATAACTTACAAACATCATTCGGATCCATTCAACCACAAGTTGTTGATGCAAAATTCAATAAAGGATATCAATTTACTACAGACTCAACCAATGAGTATATTTATATCAATCCTAACGAATCTTTAAATTTCACCAATAATTTTTCTGCCAGCTTTTGGTTTAAGGCTAGTACCAGAAGTAGCTATCAATCAATAATAGGAGAGGGGTTAGATAATGGTTGGGGTGTTTTCCTCAATAGTAGTGGAACGGAGTTATTTTTTAGAATAAATAACACATCATCAACAAGCACAAGTGTTTCTGTTGTCCCTAACACTTGGTATCACGTTGTTGTAACTTATGACGGAAACCATATGCGTATATATCTAAACAGTAATATGGCTAATTCAATAGAAAAAACAGGAAATCTTACTCATATTGGTAATGGAATAGGAATAGGAAGAATCCCAGATAGATCTTATCCACTAAATGGAACAGTAGATGATATTCGACTTTATAATTATTCCCTTCCTGAAACTGAAGTTCAAAAACTCTACAATCAAGAAAACCCACTTTATTCTAGTTCAACCGCCATTCAGTTTGGTTCTACCAACCAAACCATCGATGGCACGACCACTTCTCTCGAATATTGTATCCCGGGCGACACATCTTACTGTGCCCCCCCCATCGCCGAATGGAAAATGAATGAAGGAGTTGGAACCTCAGCCATCGACACCAGTGGCAACAACAACACCGGATCTTTAGTCAATTCCCCTTCTTGGGTACAAGGTAAAATCGGAAAAGCAATAAATTTCAATGGTAATAACAAAAGAGTCACAATCACAAATCCAATTACATCATCAGGATACTCTACCCTGTCTCTTTGGTATAAAAGATCGGAAACAGACGCTTCAACCAGTTGGAGAACATTAGTTGGTCACGCAACCGCAAATATTCATCACTTGATACTTAATAACAGTACTAGAAATATTGGTATTTTTGATGGTGCGTGGAAAGATTTTGGGTATAATCCTCTCAATGATAATAAATGGCACCATTATGAAGTAATTTACAACAATGGAACAAATGCCACTTTATATGTTGATGGGGTTTATAAAAATCAAATATCTACAACACTAGATTTATCAACCAATCCAATTGGTTCGATTGGAAATTGGAGTGGGGGTGGCTATTGGGCAGGACCAATTGATCACATTCGAATCTACAACTACGCCCGCACTCCCGCCCAAATTGCCTACGATTACAACAAGGGCGGTCCTGTTGGTTGGTGGAAATTTGACGAATGTCAAGGAAATATTGCTTATGATTGGAGCGGAATAGGTAATACTGGTACCATTGTAGTCGGTGCTTCTGGCACCCAAAATTCTCTTGGCACCTGTGCCGTCGGCACTTCCGCCGCCTGGACCAATGGTGCTAGTGGAAAAATAAATTCGAGTTTAAATTTTGATGGTACAGATGATTATGTTTCTGTTATTAATAACAATCTCTTTAATTTTAGTACTAATGATTTTACTATTTCATTATGGGCAAAAAAAACCACCAATACCTTCCAACAATACGGCCCATTAATTAGCAAAGGAATTTATTCTGGAGTAGGAGAATGGAATTTATATGAATATGGAAGTAATAATAGTTGGAACTTATACTGTAACGGTAGTAATAATTTTAGATTCAATGCTGATATTGGAGAAAAATGGGGACATATATTAATTGGACGCAGAATGGATCAAATGTTTATTTATTTTAATGGACAAATAACAAACCCCACCTCAGACACCATCTCAGGAAATAATATTGATTTTACAAACACAAAAAATCTTACTATTGGAACAAGGAATAATGGTTCAAGTTATTTTTTTAACGGCCAAATCGACGACGTCCGTATCTACAACTACGCCCTCACTTCAGAACAAATTAAACAGGTTTATAATGGCGGCAGTGTAAATTTCAGATAAAAAACCCACCCGGCTTTCAGCCACCCCCTTAAAAAAGGGAGAAGTCTTTGTAACGAAAATTAATTTTATATCTTAAGACTTCCGCCCTCTTTGAGGGAGGATGCCGGTTTATCCGGAGGAGGGTTTCAACCTTAAAATCTAACGCTCTAAAGCTCTAACGCTCTAACGTTCTTTTTGTTAAACTTAAATACGTGAAATCTCTCCAAAATATCTCTTACAAAACCCTGTTTACTATCCTCTTTTTGTCTTTGGCTGGGATAGTTTTTTTTATAAGAATTGGCAAACCAGCCCAAAAAGTTTCTGCTGCTTGGTGGGATGAAATGTGGCATTATCGAAAAGCCATATCTATAACTAATTCTAATACCGACATCACCAATCAATATGTCAAAATTACCCTAGACACTGCTTCGTTGATTTCTGCCAATAAAATGAAAAACACTTGTGACGATATTCGTGTCACCAATATTAATGGAAAAATATTAACTCATTTTATTGATGGTAATACAGCTTATGACTGTAATGAAGACGATACTTCAATCTATGTTTTAGTCGATTCTATACCCAGTTCAGGTAGTACCATTTATCTCTACTACGGCAACCCATCGGCTGCTAATGTCGAACCTCAATTAGGTACTCAGGAAAATCCAGCTATTTCCTGTAAAAATATTTTAGAACACCGAAATGATAATAAAGGGAATAAATACTACTATATTTCTCCATCAGGAAATACTTCCGATATTATTCAAACCGGATGTAATATGACAGATGATAGTGGTGGTTGGACAAAAGTCTACGAAGGGCTTTGCACTTCAGCTACCAGTACGAGTCGAACTACAGGAAATATTATAGAAATATCGTCACCTAAACTTACCTTTAATCAAATGCGTATCAATGCTAAAAATTGGACTTATTCAGATATTAAAACAACCACAGAAACAGCAATCATGCAATTAACTTTCAGTGGTTACTATCAATGGTTACATTCACAGTTAGATACACCAAATCCTGATGTAAAATTTCATTCCGCGCAAGACGGGTTGCAAGATGTAATGTTTTCTAATCCTGGAGTTATGATGATGGGTTATGGAAACAGCTGGAGAAGAATTTTACCCCATTTCTATACTACAAATCATGATTCTTATATGTATCTCGGTAGTTTGGGTAGTGTTGGAATTAATCGACTTGAATGGTCA
>JAQVSI010000029.1 GCA_028700625.1 Candidatus Shapirobacteria bacterium | reverse complement strand
ACCCAACTTGTTTTAGTCAAGTTAATCAAAAAGCATATTGCCCAACTAATTACGGAAATGCTTATTATGGATTACAAACTATTAGAAATTCCTTAGCTAGTTCTTTAAATATAGGAGCAGTTAAAGTATTAAAGATAAACGGATTGGAGACATTTGTGGCTTCAGCATCAGCGATGGGGTTGACAACTCTTAAAGACCCTTCTCAATATGGATTATCTTTGACTTTGGGCGGCGGAGAGGTTTATATGACGGATATGGCAACTGCTTATGGCGTCTTTGCTAACATGGGAGTAAAACAAACACTAAATCCTATTTTAAAAGTGGTAGATAAAAAAGGACAGACGTTAGAAGAATTTAAAGAAGAACCAGGAGAAAGAGTTCTTTCTAGGGAAAGCTCTTTTTTAATTCAAAATATATTATCTGATGATGGAGCAAGAAGTATGGTTTTTGGCAGAGGATCTCTTTTAAATATAAAAGGTCATCCAGAGGTGGCAGTAAAAACAGGAACAACCAATGATCTGAGAGATAATTGGACTTATGGATACACTTCTGATTATGTGGTTGGGACATGGGTTGGAAATAATAATAATTCAAAAATGAGAGGAGTGGTGTCAGGAATAAGTGGGGCAGCTCCAATTTGGAATAAGATAATGACGGAAATACTAAGAGATAAGACTGTTAAAAAACCAGTGATGCCGACAAATATTATTGGAACTAATGTGTGTAATTTAACCGGTGGAGCAATTCCTGAAGGTGGTTGTGACTCTCATTTTGAATATTTTAATAAAAATTTTATGCCAGCAAAAACTAGTAGCAGAATGAGTGTTTTGATTAATAAAGATACTGGAAAAATTGTAGTTGATAACGAAGTGGCACCTAATGCAGAATGGCAAGATCACAATATTATTACTGATATAACCGGTGTTAAAATTTGCTTAGACTGTCCATTAACAGGAGTGGACGTCGGTTCTACTAATATTAAAGCTCCTACAATAGTTAATTAAGATGATTATTATTGAAAAAATAATAAAAAGCTTAATAACCATAGGTAAACCATTTTTTCGGATTTTTAAAATTGGACTTAATTTATTTAGGAAATTTTGGAAAAAGATAACATTGTTTTTAGTAATAATTATTTTTTTAATATTTTTCTTAAATATTTATAATTTTTTAAATAAAGAATTACCTGATGTAAATTTAATTTATAATCCCCCAAAATTATCAAGTAAAATTTTTGATAGAAATGGAATTTTACTTTATAAATTTTATGAGGAAGAAAATAGGACTTGGGTTAGTTTAGATAAAATTCCAAAAAAGTTTATAGAAGCAACTTTGGCAATTGAAGACAAAGATTTTTATAAACACAATGGATTGTCATTAAAAGGGATAATTAAAGCAACTATTTATAATTTCAGAAAATCTAATGGAGATAAATTGAGAGGTGGATCTACCATCAGTCAACAATTAATTAAAAATGTATTTTTGACTAATGAAAAATCTTTTATAAGAAAAATAAAAGAAGCGATTTTAACTATAAAAATAGAAAACAAATTGACTAAAAATGAAATTTTAGAAAGGTATTTTAATCAAGTATCTTATGGAGGCGAGGCTTACGGAGCTCAAGAAGCGGCTTGGAAATATTTTGGGAAAGATATTTGGAGTTTAAACGAAGGAGAAATGACTTATTTGGCTGGGCTGCCAGCAGCACCAAGTTCTTACTCTTATTTTGGTAATAATCCAGAATTAGGAATCTCTAGACAAAGAAGAGTAATTGAAGAAATGGTTTCAGCTAATTATATTGATAAAGAAAAAGGTGAAGAAATTTTAAAACAAAAATTAGTTTTTAGGATAAAAAAACAAAACATAGAAGCACCTCATTTTGTTTTCTATATAAAAAGTTTATTAGAAAATAAATATGGATTTGTTAATTTTGAAAGACAAGGGTTAGATATTTATACTAGTCTAGATTTAAATATTCAAAAAGAAACAGAAAAAAATGTTAGTGAGGAAATTGAAAAAGTTAAGAAATTAAAAATATCAAACGGAGCAGCACTTGTAATTGAAGTTAAAAATGGAGATATTTTAGCAATGGTTGGGTCGAAAAATTATGAAGCAACCGATATAGATGGAAATGTTAATGTAACAACAGCATTAAGACAACCAGGATCATCGATAAAACCAATAAATTATTTATTGGCTTTTGAAAAAGGAAAAAATATGGACTCTTATGTTGAAGATAGCCCTGTTAGTTATTACGTACCTGGACAAAAAGTTTATTCTCCTCAAAATTATAATGGTAAATATATGGGAAGAGTTACATTAAAAACAGCTTTGGCTTCCTCTTTAAATGTCCCTTCTGTAAAACTTTTAAAGGAAAATGGAGTTAACAATATGATTGATTTAGCTGAAAGTATGGGGATAAATACTTGGAAAGAAAGAAATAGGTATGGACTGTCTTTAGCCCTTGGAAGTGGAGAAGTCAAAATGACAGAATTAGCTCAAGCCTATAGTGTTTTTGCTAATTTAGGAGAAAAAGTGGAAATTAATCCAATTTATAAAATAGATAATTATTTAGGAGAAAATATTTATAAAAAAGAAAAAGAAAGTAATCAAATAGTAAGTTCTGATTTAGCATTAATGATTAATAATATTTTAAGTGATAATCAGGCCAGATCCCCTATTTTTGGATTAAATTCAAAATTAAAAATTGAAGGAAAAACAGTGGCAGTAAAAACAGGAACAACCAATAATTTAAAAGATAATTGGTGTATTGGTTGGACACCAAGTTATTTAGTGGCGACTTGGGTGGGAAACAATGATGGGTCTCCAATGAGCTGGATAGCTTCAGGAGTAAGTGGAGCAACTCCAATTTGGAATAAGACAATGACTAAAATTTTAAGTAATAAAATAGACGAACAATGGACGGAATCAATATCAATGCCAGACGATAAAATTATTTTTGAAGAGAATACCAATACAACTGATCAACAAAGGTTGGAATCAATTTTTTAGATTGCGATAAATCTTTTGAATCGTTAATTTTGATAATTAAAAGTAATTCTTGATTAGGTGTGTTTATGGTTGAAAAATAGGAAAAAGTGTTGTCTTTTTCTTCGACTATTTCTTTAATTTTAAAACCTTCTGGAAGAGAAGAAGAATAGGAACTAGCAATAATAAAATCACTGGTGTTAATTTTAGTTAAAATGGATTCTAAATTTTGATTATCGAAAATAAGGTTTTGATTTTGTTGAAAAATAATTGAATCAGAATTTATTTTTTTAAAAAAAATTGACCAAGTGGCATTTTGATCTTTTGGAAGGTTTAAATCATTAACCTTTGGAGAAGAAACATTAAAATTAAAAGTTGGAATTTTTGGAAGAGAAAAAGGATTTTTTTTGATAAAACTATAAATTTTAAAAGACAAACTTAAGCCAATCGTTAAAAACATAACTATATAAACAAATTTTCTTTTTTTAAAAATTCGTTCCTTTTCATTTTCTTTATCAAAAAGACCAGGCTGTTCAGTGGCGGAATTATTTTTGATTTTTTCTTCTTTAGGTAACATATATAAAATTTCTAATTTCTAATGACCAATTTCCAACTTTTTTAAAGTTAAAAGTTTGGTTTTAGCGCCGAGGGCGGAAACAACCGAGGCAGAATTTTTAATGGCCCAGTGAACAGCTTCGGAAATTGATTTTTGATAAATTAAAGCACTAACAAAAGTAGAACCAAAAGCATCACCAGCACCGGTTTCATCAATTGCTTTCATTTTAATTACGGGAGAAAAATAATGCTTATTTTCAGCAAAGACAAAAGCTCCATCATGACCATTGGTAACAGAAAAAATATTTGGTGAAAGAGAAACTAGTTTATTCCAAAATTTTTCATTATCGAAATTAAGATCAACAATGCTTTCGGCTTCGGTTTTATTTAAAATTAAAAAATCAATTAATTTTAAAAGAGGTAAAAGTTTTTTTCTTTGCTCCAATTCACGATTGCCAGGATTTAGAGCAACCTTAATATTATTTTCTTTAGCGAAACCAATTAATTTTTCGAGTAAATCAAGATTACCTTCAAGAGAAGTTATATAAAACCATTTAGTTTTAGGAATTTTATCCCAATTTAAATATTTTTCTTCTAGACGAGTTTTTCCCCTGTTGGTAAGAATAGAACGGCTGCCATCTTTGGCTACTAAAACAACTGAAAAATCAGTATTATCTTTTTTGTTTTTAATTAAAAGATTAGTATTGACTGATTCTTTTTTTAAATCATCATAAATATAATTATTTAAATAATCATCACCAATAAGAGACAAACAACTTGATTTCAAACCTAAACGACTAAAAGAAACAGCAGAATTGGTGGCGCCGCCACCACTACAAATTAAACTTTGATTGATTTCATTTTTAGAAGAATATTCTAATGAAACTAGATTATTATCAATAACAAATTGTGATGATTTAATAAAAATATCAATAGTGGCAGCTCCAATAGTTAGAACATCAACCATAGTTAGAAGTGGAAAAAAGAAGTAATTTTGCCTTGATAATGTTCTTTAAGCTATCAATGGCAGGATTAAAATTTTCATAAATTTTTTGACTAAAATCTTTGCTATAAATCTGAGAGATAGACTGATTGAAATTAATTCTCAATTCAGTGTTTATATTGATTTTAACAACACCAAGTTTGATTGCCTGAGAAATCTGATCTGGACTAATGCCGGAGCCGCCATGAAGAGTAATAAATTTATCTTCTGGAATTTTATTTCTAATTTTAGAAAGAAGATTTAAATTAATATTTTCTGGTAATTTTAAACTAATTCCATGAAGATTACCAATTGAAACAGCCAATAAGTCAGCACCAGTTTGAGCCATAAAGTCGAAAGCTTTTTGAGGGTCTGTAAAACTATTTGAAGAAACAACACTGTCAACTAAATTAATTTTGTCGAACTCAACTTCAAAAAGAGTTTCTGGATAATGATTTTTTAGATTTTGAACAAATTTTTGACTGGTTTCAAGGTTGATTTTATATTCCATTTTAGAACCATCAAAATGAACCATATCAAAACCAATACTAATCAGCTTTTCTAGGCGAAGTTGATCTTGACCGTGATCCATATTTAAATAAATTGGCAAGCCTTCAACTTGAGCTTTTTTGACCAAAACAAAAAGGCGCTCAGCGTGAACAAATTTGTCTTCACCTGCGGAAAGTTGAACAATACAAGGAAGACCAGTTTCTTTAACTGATTCTTCGACAGCTTGATAAATTTCAAAAGAATCTATATTAAAAGCAGGTATGGCCCGACCAGTGGCTTTGTATTCATTTAATAACTGTCTTAAATTTTTCATAATATTTAATTTTAATCCTCTCTCCGGATAAACCGGTATCTCCCCTTAACAAAGGGAGAAAAAATTATTTTTATTTTATTTTAAAAGTATTTTTTTGACGGCAGTCAATAAATTATTGACTCCGATACCATAATAATCATACAACTCCTGATAGGTTTTAGCTGAGCGACCAAAACTATTATCGACAGCTAAATGAATAAATTTACAAGAAAGATTGTTTGACAAAATTAGAGAAGCAACTGCCTCGCCTAGGCCACCATTTTT
>JAQVSI010000028.1 GCA_028700625.1 Candidatus Shapirobacteria bacterium | reverse complement strand
GGCGACAGCATTCGAATCAAGAAATAAATCGAAATCTGCCATTTTCCCTTTTTCTATGGCTTTTTTATAAATATTGATAGCTGTCAATGCTATTGGTAGGTCATTTTTATTGATTGGTTTTTTGGTGGCACCGAGATCGAAACCGTCATTTTCAACTTTTACAAAAAGTATGTCTTTGACTTTGTTTTTGAGGGATTTATCGAAAAAGAGGATACTAGTTTTAACTCCAGCATAAGGATTGAAGATTCCGCCTGGTAAAGAAACAACACACCATAAACCAGCGTCCTCGACTAACATTTGACGGATTTTTTTATGGGCATTGGTTGAATTGAAAACTACACCTTCTGGGACAATGACACCTGCTCGACCAGATGGTGAAAGATGATCCATCATATAGCGTAAGAAAAGTAATTCAGTTGATCGAGTACCCATTCTCAAATCTTCACTAACACTATCAATGTCTAAAGCACCAGCAAAGGGTGGATTGGCTAAAATAACATCCCATTTGGTTCTATCCCCTGCGGTATCAACAAGAGTGTTTTGTCTTTTAATATTTGGATGTTCGAGTTTGTGGAGATAAAGATTCATGAGACCGAATTTGAACATGTCGAAATCGCTGTCGAATCCAGTAAGAGTGTATTTGTAAACAAAGTCTCTTTCTTGTGGAGTTAGTGAATCCATCGGATATTTATCAAGTTTTTTGTATTCTTCCGAGGTATATTTTTCTTCAAGATGTTTGAGAGCAGCAACTAAGAATCCAGCCGTACCACAGGCAGGATCTAAAATTGTTTCACCTTTTTTAGGGTCAATTACATCAACAATAAATTTAATGATATGTCTAGGAGTTCTAAAAGAGCCAAGGGTTCCAGCTTGAGAAAGTTTGCTGAGAAGATATTCGTACATGTCACCAAAAATATCGGTATGGCCAGAGGTAGATTGTTTTTCCAAATCGGAAAACATTTTTTCAATTTCATGAACCAGTCTTCTTAAAGTTGGCTTATCAAAAACTTTTACATGAGCATCGCGAAATAAAAGCTTGATAGTTGGATCATTACTGACTTCTGGTAATTTTCTGAATACCTCTTCAAGACTAGTGAAAAGTTCGTCGGCATTAAGGATTAAAAGGTTATCCCAATGATATTTTCTTAACTCACCACTGAATATTTTTTCAGCAGACTGGTCGAGAATCATGGCATTATCGTCTTTTCTGGAGAGTGAGCGAAGGAAGACAAGGTAATTTATTTGTTCAATAATGGTGGCATGACTGGCAACTCCAGCACCAAAAAGAATATCCATTAAATTGTCGACTTGGTTTTTGAAATCTGTTTGGGTCATAAACTAAAAATACGACTGTTTTTAATTTCTAAAATCATACTGAGTAAGGTGTCTTTTCCAAAAACATTAACCCACTCTTCAGGGGTGAAAGTGTTAAAAGGAGCAGAGTTCAAAAATAAGATGTTGGGTGATTTTCGAATTTCTTTTTTTAATTCTTCATTTTGGGATAATTCTTCAACAATCAATTTGGTCATCATAACTTTCTGCTGAGAACCACCAGATGTAGCTTCGCCATATTTTTCAATAATTCCATCTTTCCATTCTTTTAATTGTTGTTCTCGATTTGGAAGGTCTTTTTTACCAATAGCAGATAAGAAAAAATCTCTAAGGGTAGCAACAATTTGATGAGATTGAATCAAAGTATCTTCATTAAAATAAAGTTCTGGTTTGTTGAGTAACTCGGTATTAATGATTTCCAATAATTCATCTTGCCTGTTTTCATCTTCAGCAATTTGTTTAATTTCTGGTCGACTTTCAGCAAATTGAATGACGGCTTTTTGCCAATCGCTTTGATACATTTCTCGGTCAATCTTGTCACCATTTGGGCCATAAATTATTTCATCTCGACCATTAACAAAATCGATGCGATTAATAATTGGCTTATCTCCATAATCAATAATGACTCCCGTGTCTTCTCCTATTGGTTGTTCAATGATACCTATTTCACCTGGTGATGGTCTTTCAATTGTTTTTGCCGATTCTTCAGTTACCTTTAATGGAGCTTCCCAGTCATATTTTTCTTCAAAATATTCACAGACACCACAGAAATCAAAGATAACAAATTCTTTTTTATCAATTTCTTTACAAAGACGAGTACCTCGACCTTTGATTTGTTGATAAAGTGTTGGTTCAAAAACTGGACGACAAAGAACGATATTCAAAACCTCTGGAGCATCAAAACCAGTGGTCAACATGTCAACTGAAACAGCAATGCGAGGAAGTTGAACAGTATCACTACGAAAATCTTTGGCTAATTCGTGGGCACCTTTGACTTGACTGGTAATAGTTTGAGCAAAGCGACCATTAAATTCTGGTCTGAGATTATTCAATATTTTTTCAAGAGCTAAAGCGTGTCTTTGATTAACAGCAAAAATTATAGTTTTACCAATTTCTTTTGTTGGGGTTTTAAGGGAATATTCCAAAAATTCTTTCATCATTAATTCATTTCTTTTTGGAATAGAGACTTTCTTTTCGATATCAGTTATCTTGTAGTTTTCATTTTCATAGTCACCTTCTCCAGCTAAACCTTGATCACTCAATGCTTGTTGAGTTATATCAGAAGTCATTTTGTGAAGTTTGGCGGGAACTAAATAACCATCTTTGACACCATCTTGAAGGGTGTATTGGTAGGTAGCTTTGCCGTCTTCACAACCGAAATATCGATAAGTACTTCGTTGAATTCTTAATTCAATTGATCTTGGGTCATCAATGCTTAATTTATTAATATCGATGTTCTTTAAGAAATCTTTTGGAGTAGCAGTTAAGCCAATCCTTGTGGCTCCGACAAAATAATCCATAATTCCTCGGGCTTCGGCTGAGTAGATGCTTCGATGAGCCTCGTCATGAATAATTAAATCAAAATAGCCTGGAGTAAACACTTCTCGACCGTGGGCAATTAGAGATTGGATAGTAGCAACAACAATGTTGGCACCAGTTAAATTCTTTTTTGATTCTCCCCAATAAGTGGCAATAGTTGATAAATTTCCAAGTAGTTTTTCAAATGAACTTTTGGTTTGTCTGGCTAATTCAATTCTATCGACAACAAATAAAACTGTTTGAGCTTGATTGGTTTTAATAAATTTGGAAATGATGAGAGCAGACAAAACAGTTTTTCCTGTACCTGTAGCCATCTCCAATAAAAATCCTCTTTTGCCTTGATCATATTCATTAGCAATAGCATTGAAAGCCTCGATTTGATAAGGTCGGAGTTTAATATCTGAATTAATGTCAGAAAAATATTCATTGCTAACTGGTTTTTGGTTTAATGGTTCGCTAATTTTGGCTGATCGAGTTTGCCTTTTTCGGATCAAATCATTTTGAGAGAAAAAAGCTGGTACTGGAGTGGCATCACCACCAGCATTAAAATCCCAAAAGTAAGTAATGTGATCGTTGGCTAAAAAAATATAATCAATGTTTCCTTTGTATTGTAATTCAGCATAATCGAAGGCTTGTTTTTTGGCTGAATAAGGGTCAATGTTTGGAGCTTTAGCCTCAATTAAAGCGATTGGTTTACCTTGTTTATCTTTGAGAACATAGTCTGCTCTACCTGCTGCTCCATGATCTTCAAAAACTACTTGATTAGTGTCGAGAATGTCCCATCCTATATCTTTAAGATGTTGGTCAATAACTGCTCTTGAATAAGCTTCATTTGCCATACCCCTATTTTATCCTAAATCTCATTTATTTCACGACTTATCAACCCAAAAAAACCCGAAAAACAAATTGTAAAATTCTTAAAGATAAGACCCCTAAAAAATAAGACAAAGCAACTATCAAAAGAAAATATTTAAAAGATCCTTTTCTAATTACAAAATCAAAAAGAACTTCTCTTGTTGCCCTGTCTTCTATTCTTCTTATATTAGGTATTCTGTCTGTTTCGATTCTTCTAAACTCCTGGTTTTTATTAAAATATCTATAAACATATATAAAACAAGTTTCGTCAGTCAATAAAATCCCATATAGTGACCTTACATCTTGGCAATATTTATGTAATTGTTTGACTGCTCCTGTATAGTTACTATCTTTATACTTCTCAACTGATTTAGCTAATTTAAGTTCAATAACCAATAAATCTTTTTTAAAATTTGGATCATCATTGGTAACTACAATATCAGCACAATTAGACAAGGCATAGTCAAAACTAGTTGTTATTGATTGGTTTTCAATTTGGTTTGGTTTTATTTTAAATAATTCAACCAATCGGGGAGTAATATATTCTTCAAATTCTTTTTCCGAGTTAAATTTTTGATTTTCAATCAGTTTCAAAATATCTTTTTTATAAATCCATCGTGCCATGAATAAATTTACCATTTCTAAGGCATTTAATCACTCAAATATTTTTTCTCCTCTATAATTACCTCATGTATTTCGTTTATAGCCTCCTTTGTCGTGACAACACAATCTATACCGGTATTACAACTGACCTGGACAGGCGAGTGGGCGAGCACAACTCTTCTCCTCTCGGGGCCAAATATACCCGCTATCGCCGACCTGTAAAACTAATTTATCAAAAACAATTTGCCACCAGGTCGGAGGCGCTAATCGAAGAAGCCCGAATCAAAAAATTAAAAAGAAGTGACAAACTAAAGTTAATTTCCAAATAATTTTTTAAATTTCCTTTATAATTTAGTTATATGATTAAACAATTTCTAGTCGCCTTTGGGAGTTTTCTGGCAGTTGATGGTTTGTGGCTTGGGTTAGTTGCCAAAAACTTTTATAGTAAACACCTGGGTTATCTTTTGGCCAAAAATCCCAACTTTGTTGCTGCTGGAGTTTTTTATCTTATCTATATATTTTCTCTCGTAGTCATTGTCATCTCACCCGGTCTCCAAAAAGGATCGATGTCGCATACTGTCCTCATGGGTGCTTTGTTTGGTTTCTGTTGCTATGCCACCTATGATTTGACCAACATGGCCACTATCAAAGACTGGCCCTTAATAGTCACCTTAGTCGATCTCGTCTGGGGGACTGTTTTGTCAGCCAGTATCACTGCCATTACTTATTTGATTCTCAAAAAATGATTCTTTGGCTAAGCCTCGCCCTAGTCTGGGTTTACATGACCGCTTGGTATTTGTTTTCTCTCTACAAAAAAAGAAATGATATTGCCGATACCGCCTGGGGGGTTGGTTTTGTGGTTTTGTCCCTTTTTTGTTTTATCCTCAACCCCACCATCAAACAATTAGTTACCTTTGCTTTGATTTTTGTCTGGGGGAGTCGTCTGTCTTGGCATATATACCGACGCAACAAAAATAAACCCGAAGATTATCGTTACCAAAAGTTCAAAAAGAATTCTTATTTGACCGTTTTCATGACCCAAGGTTTTTTGTTGTGGCTAATTTCTTTTTCCTACATTTTTTCTGATTTCAATTTCTTTTGGTTTAATTACTTGGGAATTTTGGTTTGGGTTGCCGGTTTTTCTTTTGAAGCTATTGCCGACTTTCAACTCAAAAAATTTCTTAAAAATCCCAAAAATAAGGGAGAAATTTTGCAATCCGGTCTCTGGGCTTATAGTCGCCACCCTAATTATTTTGGCGAAAGTTTACTTTGGTGGGGGATTTGGTTATTCAATCTATTTTTGACTCAAAACTGGTGGACCATAATTGGGCCCCTTACTATCACTTATCTAATTACCAAAGTATCTGGTGTCCCACTATTGGAAAATAAAATGTCCCAAGATCCAAAATTTCAAGACTACCAACGTCGTGTCTCCGTCTTTATCCCTTGGTTTCCAAAAAAATAAAATAATATAAATTATGACTTTAAAAATTAATCCCGACTATCTTCGTAGCACTGTTTTTGGTTTTCAAGATGCTCTTGTCTCGACCACCGGTATAGTTGTTGGCATCAGTGCTGGGGTCGACAATAAACAATTTATTTTGTTGTCAGCCCTGGTAACTATTTCAGTTGAGGCCTTGTCTATGGGTGCTGGTCAATATTTAAGCGAAAAAACTGTTCACGATTTGCCCCAAAATCGCCATCGCGACAATCTCCTTACCGGGGGACTAATTATGTTTGTTTCCTATCTATTGGGTGGACTTATTCCAATTATTCCAATTATCTTTGCCGCTCCACCCCTTAGTTCTCTTTTGTCTATTATTTTTGCTTTTGTTGGTTTATTTAGTCTTGGATTTGTCAAAGCTAAATTATTTCAAGGCAAAGCCTGGCGTAGTGCTTTAGAAATGTTAATTATCGGCGGCCTTGCCACTC
>JAQVSI010000027.1 GCA_028700625.1 Candidatus Shapirobacteria bacterium | reverse complement strand
TTAGTAATTAATGGTTTAAAAATGGCTAAAGATTAAGCATTTTTATCATCCTCTAAAGCTTGATAGGTTTCCATCAGTTTGATAAAATGAGCGAGGTGCGGTTCAAAATAAGAATCGTGTTCCGCACAAAAAAACGATACCCCGTCGTCTAATGGTAGGACAACAGCCTTTGGAGCTGTTTATTGTGGTTCGAATCCATGCGGGGTAACAAAGATAAAATGTGAATTGTATTAAATTAAGTATAATAGCCTATGATTTGGAAAAAACCTCACATCTCAAAAATTTATGAAGCGTTGACAGCCATTGCTGATGATAGATTTGAGTTGAATGGAAACAGGGCTAAATGTTATTCATCTTCTGGTGAAAAGTTTTATGATATTGAATATGACCCGATTAATGGAGGGATAATGTCAAACGACAATACTGCTTATTTTACTTATTCTTTAAGTTATCCGATGATTGGATATTTAATGTTGATTAACAAAGTCCCCTATGAAAAGAAATTGTTGGAAATTTTAAAAGATATTTGCTGGAAAGATATCAACCAAAAATTTAAAAATGATTATGATAAATCAATTAAATTGGTTTTAGGAGAATTAAAAAGCGAAGATCAAAATGTTGACTTTATTAGAGATGAAATTAAAAAAATATATGATTTCATTTATAAATTACAAATAAAAACTTTAGGAAAATTGCAACGACCACCAAAGGGGTACTAATTATTTTTTTACAGGAGATGAAGTAGTTGAATTAACAGTAGTTGGAATGATTTGGACTGATTGAGTGGTTATTGAGGTTGGAATTGGAGTTGGGAGAATTAATTCTTCGTTTTCAAGTCTTTTTAAAACTTCCCAATCAATGCTTTTATATGATAAATATCCAGCGAAAATAAGAAAACTAAGTAAAACAAAAACAATAATGTTGCCTACGTGATCTGTTTTTTTGTTTTCTTCCATAATTTATTTTACTCGAGTAATAGTATAAGTGTTAGGGTAGGCTAAAAATATGGCTGGTAATTCTTCTAATAAATATCTTTGAAAGTCTTGATAAATAGTTTTTCTTTCTAATTGATCAATGGCAAAACGACCATCTTCTAGAAGTTTGTCTATGCGAGAATTGTCGAATTTAGTTAAATTACTTTTGGTTTGAGTTGAATGCCAAAAAAGGTATTGATCTGGATCATGAGGAATACTTCCATAAGTTAAAATGGCATCAAAATTTTCAGTATCAATTTGATTTTCAATTGTAAGAGTGGTCTTTAAGTTTAAAACACTTTCCCATGATTTTTTTATTTCTTCTGCAACGGATAGTAGTCGTCTGTCGCCTACTATTAAATTAATAGACTCAATTTTATTACCTTCAAAAAGTTCTTTGGCACGAGTAGGGCTAAAATTATATTCTTTGACAGTAGAATTGTACGCCCAGGACTGAGGAGAAATTGGTCCTACACATCTCTCGCTTTTATCTTTGGTTTTTGGAGTGGCATAAGCCAATGCCTGTCTGAGTTGTTTATTGTTGATTTTTTCAGTATTAAAAAAGATAGCAGAATATTTTTTATTAGTTTCAACTTGTTGAGTTATTTTACTATTACTCCAATTTGATAATTCTTCTGGAAGAGATGTAATTTTTATTTGCCCAACATCTCCCAATTTGTAGGCATTAATTAAATCATTTTCGTTTTGGTAAAAAAAATAATTAATTCTAGGTAAGTTGTCTTTAATAGGGACTAAGGAAAGGGTTTTTGTATAACCATCTTGGAGGGTGTATTTCTTAATTTTATAATGACCTAAACCGATAGTGTTTTTTTTGAATAAAGGTTTACTTAAAACGGAAAGAATGGGAGAAAACTGTTTTTCTAGACTAATTTTTATTTTATTTTCACTCAAAATGGTAATTTTTATACCAGAAATTGATGAATAATCAATATCACTACTAATTAATTTTTTACCATTATGCCAAAAAATATTATTTTTAATTGTAAAGATATAATCTTTATTTTCATTTTCAATTATCAATGATTCAACTATTGGAGAAATGGTTGTTTTGTCGTTTTCAGAGTTAATAGTTAATCCAAAACTGGTTTTATTGATGATTTCTTCTGGAAGATTGTTGAGTGTATAAAGTCCCTCAACTCCAATAGTTTCTTTTTTAAAAATAGGAAGATTTATAAATTTAATTATTTCATTTCGAAAGAAAATGGCAGCAACAATAAGACTGATTGTGATTAAGATGATAACAATTTTTCTCTTAATAAAAGAGAGAAAATATTCAATTTTAAAATGAAGTTTTGTAAACAAGGTTTATAAGAGAGTTTGAATAATTGAAGAAATTAAAAAAACAACAATGATAAAAATAGTGAAATTGAACATAACTTTTTCCCATCCTCTTTTTTCAACAGTGGTTGAAGAAAGAATATTAGATCTAGATTCTGTATCCCCATTTGATTGGAGAAAAATAAGAGTGCTTAATAAAATTGATAGAACTATTTGAACTACAACTAGAGTATTTTTCATTTTTTAGGTTTGCTTTTTCGCAAGATGAGATTATAAATATATAAAATTGTACCAATAGTAAAGGAACTTAATAAATAAGCCCAAAAATTGTTGACGTGGTAATTATACTGAGAGATGTAAATATTGCCTACTTGGAAATCTGACAAAAAGAAAACAGCCAGATAAAGACCAAGAGCATCAATAACCATTCTGAATAATCCCAAAGTTAAAATATTTATAGGAATAAGGAGAATTTTAATGATTGGTTTTAAAAGAAGCTCAAAAATAGTTAAAATTACAGCCACTTTAACTATTGTTAATGGTATTTGTTCAAAAGATAAATTTTGCCAAATTTGATTGGAAGTTAATAAGGAAAAAGTAAAAAGAACTATGTATTTGAGTATTTTTTTCATTTTTTATGTTTTTTACTACTAGTGATTATTATACCGCTAAGACCAAAAAAAGTAATGATTGAGCCAATAAAAATAGCTAAATTTAGATAATATTTAGGGTTTGAAAGATAAAATTGAGTAGAAGAAGTGTTTAATGATTCTACTTTGATGTTAATTTTTCGATTTTGAGGATTTAGAGACTTAAAAAAAGGATAATTGGGAATTTTTATCTCAAGAGAAGATAAGGGCGGAATTGTCTTTATTTCTTGTTTCCAGTTTAAATTATTAACACTTATTTTTAAGTCAGAGAGAGAGTTATAATTTTGATTGGAAATTTTAATAACGGTGGGTTGGTAAATTTTACCATTGAGAGAGATTACTTTTAATTTTTCATATTTAGAAATCAATTCTTGAGTAGCAAATTCAACTAGAACTGTTTTAGTGTTATGTTTGTTTTTGTAGGCACCTGGAGGGAGAGGATTTTCACTGTCTAGGCCGTGGAAAACAAAAGCAAAATGATTTGGATCGAGATCTTTAAAATAATCGACACCGTTGGTGGTTTTTTCCCAAGTTGGATCGACCGAAATCCAAGCTTGTCTATTTTGGTCATAATATTGAGGCCAAGCATGAAGAATATCAGCGTTAACATTAATTGGTTTTATTTTAGAATTATTAGTATAAGCAAAACCTTGAACTTCGCGAGCAGGGATACCTTTGGCTCTGGCTAGAGTTATAAAAAGATCGGTGAAATCGGTACAAATTGATGAAGTTGGTAAAAGAAGAGTATTTAAAGCACCTTTACGCTCGGAAGCATTTATAGCAGCATAATCGTAGGTGAGATTATTGACGGTATAGGAATAAATGTCTTTTATATTTTTAAGAGAGGAAATTATTTGAGTGATAGTTGGGTCGTTTACTGGCCAATATTTTTGTTCTTTTAAATAATCTTTATTATCAATAGTTGCTTTAATAATATTGGGAATAATTTTGGCTTGACCAGAAACATTTATTTCAAGTTCTTGATTATTTGATAATTGATATTGGGCTAACCAATTGCCGTCGGTGTCGACTCTAATATTAAAAGGTGGGGGTGAAATTTCTTTGTAAACTATTTTTTGATTATCGGTTTCGGGAGGAATGGCGATTTCGAGTATTTTAGATTGATTTGACGTGTTTTCAATAAAATACTTAAAATTAAAGTCAAAAAGTTGGTAATTACCAAAAATTAGGAAGATTTTTTGATTAGTTTTATTGAAAAAAATTTGAGTTTGATTATTTAAGGGAATAATATTTTCCGGGTTTGATGAAGAAAAAGAAAGATTGCCGAAAGTGCTGGGAATTAAAATGTTAATTTCATTGGAATCGGTTTCTTTAATACTTTGATTTTCTGGCACAGGAATTTCCCAAATATTTCCCTTTTTTATAGCTAAAGCAGGAATAGTGTAATTTAAGGTGAATTTAGTAACTTTGTCTTTACCAAGATTACTGTCGTTAAATTTTAGATAAATTGTATTCAAATCTCCTGTTTTTTCGACTTTTTGAATAATGTTGCCACGATTGTCAGTGCCGGTTATTTTTTCCAAAGCTGGTCCAGATAGAATTATTTGATAAGTGGTGGGATAAATTTCTGAAAAATTGTTAATTAGTTGAATTTCTTGGCTAACAATAGCATTGCCCTGATAATCTATTTGATAATTAATTTTTTGATTAGTTTTAAATTCATCGAAAGCTTTGACGGGATTTAAGGAAAAAAGGAAAAAAGTGATTAAAAAAAGTAAAAACATAGAGATATGTCTAATATAACATTTAATTTGAGTTATTGACTTCGGGTATTATTCGCGTAAGATTTGTCTATGGCAACAATTTTATATAAAAGGCAAAAACAAATTTTGGATTATATTGAGCAAAGTATTTCAAAATATGGTTATGCACCAACATTGACAGAAATTGCTCAACATTTAGGGCTTTCTTCTTTAGCTACGGTTCATGAGCATTTGTCGGTTTTAGAGAAAAAAGGTTTAATTAGAAGATATAAGGGAGCAGTTCGAGGAATAGAGGTTTTAGATCTTCCAAAACAGGGCAATGAAACTGAAAAAATAGCAACATCTTTTATAGAATTACCAGTTTTGGGTTTTATCGCTTGCGGAGCCCCTATTGAGCCATATACTGATCCAAATGCAACTATTGGAGTAAATTCAAATTTAGTAAAAGCTGGAGATCAATCTTTCGTCTTACAAGCCAAAGGAGATTCGATGATTGATGATGGAATCTTAAGTGGAGATTATGTGGTGGTTAAAGAGCAAAAAAATGCTAATAATGGTGATATCGTGGTAGCAGTTTTAAGAAATGGATTTGCGACTTTGAAACGTTATTATCAAGAGGCCAGTCGAATTAGGCTTCAACCGGCCAATTCGACAATGTCCCCTATTTACGTAACGGATGTGGAAATCCGCGGAAAAGTGGTGGCTGTGATCAGACAATTTAATTAGCGGTATAATAGGCAATGCTTTATATTGTTGCAACACCAATTGGAAATTTAGGAGACATCAGCTTAAGGGCTTTGGAAACTTTGGAAAAAGTAAAAATTTTACTTTGTGAAGATACACGAAATACTGGTTTAATGTTGGTTAATTTAGGGATTAAAAACAAGCCTAAATTAATTTCTTTTTATGATGAGGTAGAAGAACAAAAAATTCCAGAAATAATTGGACTTTTGAAGGATGGAAGCGAAATAGCTTTGGTGACAGATGCTGGAACACCGATTATTTCTGATCCAGGTTGGAAATTAATTAGAAAATGCCGAAACTTAGGAATTAGTTATACTTCAATTCCAGGTCCTTGTGCTGCTATCAACGCTTTGGTTTTATCGGGAATTCCGGCTGGAAGATTTGTGTTTTTGGGATTTTTGCCAAAGAAAGATGGTGAAAGATTAAAGATTTTAGAAAAATATAAACAATTTGATGGAGCTAAAATTATTTACGAATCCCCTTTTAGAATTAAAAAATTAGAAGAACAGGTTAAAAAGATTTACGGAGAAGATGTTCAAATAGCAATTACCAGAGAAATGACTAAAAAATTTGAAGAAGTTTTACCAACTATTGAAAAAGAACCGAAAGGTGAAATAACCGTAGTTATTTACTAACTTTTCTTTTTTCTGCCCAAGCAACAACATCACGAGTAGCATCGATAGCATCTGGACTGACAGAGATACTAGTGACTCCCCATTTAACTAATTTTTCAACTAACTCCGGATAGTTACTTGGAGCTTGTCCACAAATTGAACATAAAATACCTCGTTTTTTTGATTTGGTAATTAATCTTTTTAGAGACCAAAGAACGGCTGGATCTAATTCATTGAAGTTTTTAGCAACTTCTGAAT
>JAQVSI010000012.1 GCA_028700625.1 Candidatus Shapirobacteria bacterium | reverse complement strand
TCATCATGATGTAATTTTGGATGAATTTTGTATTATGCCAAATCATATTCATTTTATTTTGGGTATTAAAAATAATTTAAATGAAAATAATAATGGCGTGTTGGAAAATAATAATGGCGTGTTGGAAAATAATACAAAGGGCGCGTCACGCCGCGCCCCTACACGATTGGGGTTTGTGATTGGAATGTTTAAAACGGAATGTGCAAAACGAATTAATAAATTAAATGAAACACTTGGAATACAAATTTTTCAACGCAATTATTATGAACATATCATTAGAAATGAAAAAGAATATTTAAGAACCAAAAAATATATAAAACTGAATCCGGAAATGTGGTATAGAGACAGAAATAATTTTAATAAAACACTACCTTAACTTGTTGAGGGATGGTGCCGGATTTGGTTTTAACAGTCACATCAAAGCGACCGGCGGCATTACTTGATAAATCAAAAACAGCCTTGCCGGTGTCGTCGGTGATTTTTTGAATTTCAAGAATACTAACTTTTGAAGAAGTGGAAATATCGACAATTTGATTTGGAACACCAAGGCCGCGACCATCAAGAATAAAAACAGTTAAACGAATTTTTTCTTGATTATCAGCTTTGGCTTGGAGAGGAGAGGCAAAGAGATAGGAATTTTCTAAGGCGACGTTGGTTTGATTCCCAACGGCAGCTTTTTTGTATAAAGTGGTAGTTCTCACGACTAAAAAAACTGAGGCGATTAAAGCAAGAGAGAGGAAAATAATTATAATTAGATATTTTTTATTCACTAATTAAGTATATACGAAACCCCTTCGTCTCGCTACCGCGAGCCACCTCCCCTTGAAAAAGGGAGGCTTAATTTTTTATTAAATATTATTTATAGCCCTCCATTTTCAAGGGAGGGTAGGGTGGGTTTAATTTGGTATTTGGTGTTTTCGAATTAAAACGTCGGGATAAATGTGGGGAAAATGCTGGGTTTTGATAGCTGGGTAAGAAGAACGAATTGCAGGAAGAAAACGGATTTTAGATTGTAGATGATATAGTGCAGATGAATTAAATAGCAATAAGCCAAAAAATAAAATAAGGGTGAATATAAAAATTGGGAGAAGAACAAAAAGATAGGTGTTTTGTTGAAGAAATAACCAGAAAAGAGAAGGCATGGTATATAAAAGAGTGTTTGATTTTGGAGAAGAATTTTCATCGAATTGGACGGAAGTGTAGAGACGATAATTGCTGGAATAAGCAGTGGGAAGATTTAAACTGTAATTACCATTTTTATCAGTGGTGGTTTTTAGAGGGGGTAAGGAATAGGCTAGAGCAGCTTTTGGAAAAGATTGGGCACTGTCATCAACCTTATAAAAAAAGATAGTAAGAGGGGAATTGGGAACACTTTGGCCAGAGGAAATAACAGTGGAATTGGGATTAATTTTATCTTGTTCTAGAGAAATAGTTGGCGGAAGAATTATTGGGCCAACGTCAGTATGATAGTTTGTTGTTGGTAATGAAGGAAGACAAATTGGGGAAGTTGTACGATTGGAATCGTCTTTTGATTGAAGACAAATTTCAGAAGAAGTTCTGGGTAAAATAATTTTATCAAATTTAAAATAGCCATCCTCTTGGCTAAAAGTAAGAGAATAAGTGTCGACTCCGGTTAATTCAGTTTTGGAATTGGGTGAAGTGTAACCAAAAATAGTGACTTCATTAGTGGGAACAGAAGCGGAAATTGTGACATCACTAGAATCGGTTATAGCAAAAACAGATTTTGGTAAAAATAATAGTAAGAAAAGAAACCACATTATTGGTCCTTATATTTTTTCTTTAAAGCTTCTAACTCTTGTTCGAGTTCATCAACTTTTTCTTGACCATTTTCTTTATTGCCAGTTTTCTTTTTAAGAATAAGAATAATAATGGCAATTATGATTAGTCCAGTACCAACTAGAATTAGGAATCTCCAAGGAAGGACCCAAAATATAATAGCAGCAGTAGCAACTGCACCAGTAGTGCCATAAACAGCATTTAGTTCCGCTTTGTATCGACCAAATAACCATTTTCTAGATAGCTGACTTTGGATTTCTCTAATTTTTCCTGGAAAAATATTAATACCATCTTTATTAAATTGAATATTGGTAGTTTTTAAACCAAACATGTTGGTAATAGCGATGTTACCGGCTGGCTTGATGTGAATATCAGATAAATTTTGAATAATAGAATTGAAATCAATAGGTCCAAATTCAGAAAATTTTGGAGCAGTAAAATCTTTGATGACAGCATTTTCTTTAATATTTCCTGGAACAGTGATGTAGAGAAGAGTTCCAACTTCAGTTTGAACAGAAGCACCGGTGGAAGAAAGAGAACTAATATTTTCTGGAGTATGAAGAATCATGACATAATGTCCACCCGGAAGAGCGTTTTTTGGAGGCACAACTGTAACTGTTAAAGATTTAGTTTCACCTGGTTTTAGTTTTAAAGAAGTAGGGGAGACTTGAACCCAAGAGCTGGCGGCCCAACGATTGTCTTCTGAATTAGTTTCTACTTTGATAGGTGTGCCATTATTGTCATTAACAATAAAATCTGAAGTCTTAGTATTTATTATTTTTTCTGAATTTGATTCATTTCTGACTTTAATTGTTTTAGTAATTACACCGTCGGCTTTGACGGTAACTTCTAATCGAGGAGGAATTGCCGTAACGCTAATGACAGATTGAGCTTTAACTGAATTTAAAAGTAGAGAATAACCAGTGGCTAATAAAAGTAATAAAGTGCTTGTTTTGATGATGTTTTTGGTGGCAGTTTTCATTTTTATTTTTAATTTTTAGAATGTGGCTGTGGCGGTATAAACTATTTTACCTTCGTAATCACCAGCTTCTTGACCAGTGTGAACTGTGACACGGTAACAAACATAAGCGGATTCTGTTCCTGAAGGAAGAGAAGGTCTAACCATAATATTTTGAGCTTGAGCTGGACCAATTCCAAAAGCTTTAAAATGACCAGGAGTGAAAGGAATACTACTGCTAATATTGGTCATGGTGTAACCAAATTCGGATTTGGTTGTGCTAGCAGTTGTCCAAGCTGCGGCAGTGGTGTAAGTACAACCACCACCATTGCAGGTAGTATTTGGAAGAGTGGTTGCGGTGTTAATGTTTTTCATAACTCCAGCCTCATAGGCGGTGACAACATATCCACCAGAAGCGTTGGTAATACAAGAAAGTCGTTGAGCTAATTGATTTCCTGTAGTTCCAATTGTAAGAGAACCAAAAGCAACCATATCACTGGTGGTCGAAATTGCTCCTGAAGCTAAGGAAGTACCAGCTCCACAAGCAGTAGAGCCAATTGTAGTAGTACCAGTGTTATCTATAGTGAAAGTTAATGTAGGATCGACAGTGGCAGTAACTCTGACCGATTCAACAACTGCAATTTTACCAAAAGCTTGGTCGAGTAAAAGACTGCCAGAATCTAGATGGCGAACAATAAAAGTGAGAACGTCAGCATTACCTTCGGCTGAACTTTTGCTTCGACTTGGATTGATAAGCATTGAATTGCCAACACCAACAATCATACTTCCACCGACACCAACAGGATTGGTGTTACCGGCTCCAGCTGGACATTGAACAACGTGGTAATACGAAGTAACACTTGGACTGCCTGAAGTGACAGCCATGGTAGTGCCGACAGTGGCAGCACCACCGCCAAAAGGACAAGTTACAGCACCGACAGTTAAAGCTCCAGCGTCAAAACCGTTTTGATCTGGAATTTTGTCACTGTGATTTTCTCCGGAAGTTGAAGTAGCTTTAATTAAAAATTGCCAAAAACCATTAGCTGCATTAACTTGTGGTTCAAAATAAACAGTGTGGATAGCTGAACGAGTGGAAATAACACTGCCGCCATATGGAATAGCAACAGCAGAAAGACCAGTATTTAACATAATGGTTTTAGTATCACCAATGTCTTTAACAGTATAGATACTTTGACTACCACCAAGACCTATGGCAATGGTATCTCCGACAAATAAGTTGTTGCTGGTTCTCGAAGGAAAAGAAGTACCAAGATCAAGTTTAAGAATACTGTCATTAGCGACATTTCCATTACCAACACCACCATAATAAGATAATTGAGAATTAGAAAGAACGTCCCTTACATTTTTAGGAGGGATAGAGTTAATTTGGTTTTTGTTGGCAAAAAAAGTTAAATAAGCAGGTAAAATTAATACAAATAGAGCTAGAGTTTTAAAAATACCTTTTTTCATTTTTTCTACGATTTAACGATAAATAAAGATAGTATTTTTCAATATTTTTGTCAACAAGTTATTAAAAAAATTCGTGATTTGATTTAAAAAAAATATCAGTATAATAGAAGAGCGTTAAATGTTTACAATAAAATGACAAATATGAAACAATATGTCTATTTCTTTGGTGACGGAAAAGCTGAAGGTGACAAGGATATGAAGTATATTCTTGGTGGTAAAGGAGCTAATTTAGCTGAAATGACCAACCTTGGAATTCCAGTCCCAGCCGGTATTACTTTATCAACTGAAGTTTGCCAATACTATTATAATAATAACAAGACCTATCCTGATTCTTTGAAAAAAGAAGTTGAAGAAGGAATTTCTAAGCTTGAAAAAACTACTGGTAAAAAATTTGGAGATGACAAGAATCCACTTTTGGTTTCAGTTCGGTCTGGAGCAGCTGCTTCAATGCCTGGAATGATGGACACTATTTTAAATTTAGGTTTAAACGAAAAAGTAGTTGAAGGAATGGTAGAAAAAACAGGTAATGCCAGATTTGTTTGGGATTCTTACCGTCGTTTTATTCAAATGTATTGCAATGTTGTAGAAAACATGGAGCATGAGAAACTTGAACATGTGATTAATTCAGTTAAAGCTAAAAAAGGGATTAAGGAAGATACTCATATGACAGCTGAATATTGGAAAGAAGTTGTGACTGGTTATAAAGAAATTTACAAAATTGAAAAAGGTAAAGATTTTCCTAATGATGCTAAAGTTCAACTTTGGGGGGCAATAGACGCCGTTTTTGGTTCTTGGAATAATCCACGAGCTAATATTTATCGTCAATTAAATAAAATTGATGAGAAAAAGATATTTGGAACTGCAGTTAATATTCAAGCTATGGTTTTTGGGAATATGGGTGATGATTGTGGAACCGGTGTTGCTTTTACTCGAAATCCTTCAACTGGAGAAAATAAAGCTTATGGAGAATATTTAATGAATGCTCAAGGTGAAGATGTGGTGGCAGGAATTAGAACTCCCAAAAAATTGGAATCCCTTAAAGAAGACAATGAAGAAGTTTATAAAGAACTTATCGCTATTTTTGACAGATTGGAAGCTCATTATAAGGATATGCAAGATGTTGAATTTACCATTGAAAATGGTAAATTATTTATCTTACAAACCAGAAATGGAAAAAGAACTGCTTTTGCAATGGTAAAGGTGGCAGTTGATTTAGTTAATGAAGGAGTTATTGATGAAAAAACTGCTTTAACTCGAGTTGAAGCTGATAAATTAGATCAACTACTTCATCCAACTCTTGACCCAAAAGAAAAAGCTAAATTTAATGTTATTGCTAATGGTTTACCAGCATCTCCTGGTGCTGCTTCTGGACAAGTTGTTTTTAATGCAGAAACTGCAGTGGATTGGGTTGAAAACGGTAAAAAAGTAATTTTAGTTAGAGCTGAAACAAGCCCCGAAGACATTGCTGGAATGAACGCAGCTTCTGGTATCTTAACTGCCAGAGGTGGTATGACTTCTCATGCTGCTGTCGTTGCCCGAGGTATGGGTAAATGTTGTGTTTCTGGTTGTGAATCAGTGGTGGTTATGGAAAAAGCTAAAATATTTAAAGTTGGTGACATCGAAGTAAAAGAAGGTGATTTAATTACTATCGATGGAACTGCTGGCCAAGTATTTTTAGGAAAAGTTCCAACAATCGAAGCTTCTTTGAGTGGAGATTTTGAAACTTTGATGAAATGGGCAGATAAGTATCGAACTTTAGACGTTCGTACTAATGCTGATACTCCAAAAGATGCAAAAGTGGCTCGAGAATTTGGAGCTCAAGGAATTGGTCTTTGCAGAACTGAACACATGTTCTTTGAAGAAGATAGAATTTTTGCTATTCGTCAGATGATTATTTCTGATACTTTGGAGCAAAGAGAAGCTGCTTTAGCTAAAATCTTCCCAACTCAGAAAAATGATTTCAAACAATTATTTGAAATTATGGCAGGACTTCCAGTTAAGATTCGATTATTAGATCCACCTCTACATGAATTTGTGCCAAAGGAAGATAAAGATATTGAGGCCTTGGCCAAAGAAATGGGAGTTTCTTTTGAAAAGTTAAAAGAAAAAATTGAATCTCTTCATGAATTTAATCCAATGATGGGTCATCGTGGATGTCGATTGGCAATTACTTTTCCAGAAATTGCTCAAATGCAAGTTAAAGCTATTATTTCAGCCGCATGTGAGGTTACCGCCGACGCTAAAGCTAAGGCGGTCAAGCCCGAAATCATGATTCCACTAGTTGGAGATGTTGAAGAAATGAAATGGCTTAAAGTTAAATTAATTCCAGTGATTGAAGAAACAATAAAGGAATATGGTATTAATCTTAAATATGAGATTGGAACTATGATTGAAATTCCTCGTGCAGCTTTAACTGCAGATGAAATTGCAAAAGAAGCTGAATTTTTCTCTTTTGGAACTAATGATTTAACTCAAATGACTTATGGATTTAGCCGAGATGATGCTGGAAAATTCTTGAAAGATTACTTAAGAGAAAAAATCATGCTCGAAGATCCGTTTAAGAGTGTTGATCAAAATGGAGTTGGTAAATTGATGGAAATGTCTATCAAATTGGGCCGAGGAGTTAATCCTAAACTTCATATTGGTATCTGCGGAGAACAAGGTGGAGATCCAGAAACAATTAAATTCTGTCACAGAATTGGATTGAATTATGTTTCTTGTAGCCCTTACCGAGTACCAATTGCTAGATTGGCTGCAGCACAGGCCGCGGTAGAAGGAAAATAAAACCCACCCGCCCTGTGGGCACCCTCCCTTGAAAAAGGAGGGTAAAAAAGAAGCCCCCGAAAGGGGGCTTTTTAGTCTAATGATGAAGCTGTTTTTATACCTATAATATTGACTTTTGGGGGATTTTTTGATATAATGACCCACAATTAATAAATTAAACGAATTTGAAATTGCTTTAAATTAGATTAATTTGTTAAAGAACCTTAAAAACAGTTAGGCGGAAGCAAAAGGTGGATAAATTTTATCTGTCTTTTGCTTCTGCTTAAAAAAAGCAAGAAAGCAGCCACGATCTACAAAAGATAGACGTAGGAATAAGGAGGATTTTATGGGTTATATGAGAATCAGACAGGATGGTACAGGAATTTTAGGAACCAACACTAAGGTTCCAATCTTAGAAATTAAAGAAGGAGAAAGAATTAGTTATCTATCGGACACTTACAGATCTCGTCAATTGCCAATTTATACCTTTTATAAAGAAGACAATTGCCTCTTAAAAATTCATACTTGGAAGACTCCTTTTAGAGAAGGGTATTGTAGTAATTTTACTGTTGTTGGAGACAATCCTACTATAGTAAACCGAATGGTAACACGGGCGGAACTTTTTCTAGGGGGGAGAGATGTTCTCTTTTTGCCTACCAACTTAAATTCCTTTTCAAAGAGATTTAAATACCTCTGGAATTGGCTTTTAAAAGGCGAAAACATTTAACTAGCTGCTTCTTGCAACACATCCAAATATGGAATTGAACCTTAGGGTTTAGTTTTATATTTGGATGTGGCTGTGTTTATATAGATTTTTCTCTATACTGATGAGTCCCTAAGGACGAAAAACAAAATTATTTGTAAATACTGTGTGAACCGACATTGTGAAACCAAACTAGATTTTCGGAAGCAAATTCAAAAATAATTCTAGTTTTATAATCTACTGAAAATGACCAAAGATTTTGAAGCTTTCCAGTTAACCTGTGAGTTTTTAATCGAGGGTCAAATGGATTTTGGCGAAATATATTTTCTTGTTTTTCAGCCTTTTTCTTAACTTCACTAGAAAGTCTTTTATATTCTTTATAAAATTTTGAAGAATAGTTAATTATCACACAATTATCTTAAGTCTTTTAGAGATCGAAGTAAAGTACCTCCGGTTCTTTTCATTTCTTTTTGGCTTTGCTTAATCTCTTTAATTAGTTGCTTCTCGGACCAATCACGAAGAAGACAACGAAAAAATTCACTTTTTGAAGCATATTGTCCGTTTTTGGTGGCGTTATCAACCATTTTTGATAGTTTTTCTGGTAAAGATATGTTGATTATTTGACGCATAATTTAGGTTTAAATTGTAATAATTTGTATGTTTATTGTAATACAAAATAAACAGAAAACAAGTGTTTGATTAGAGTTTTTTTAATGGAGTATAATTGGATTATGAAAGAAAAAAAATCAAAAGAATGTTGTGATGAAAAAATAGTTTCCCAAAAATATCGTTATGGTTGCCATTGTGGTTCATCTAATGCGATTTATGGTTTGAGTGTTATTGGAGCTTTGTTTTATTTTTTAGGAAATGCAACTAGTTTTGGAATGGTGATGTTGGGAATTGGAAAAGCAATTTTCTGGCCAGCTATTTTTATGTTTAAGTTGCTTGGTTATTTGGGAATGTAAAACCCACCCATCCCGCTTTGCGGAATTTCCCTCCCTTGAAAAGGGAGGGCTATAATTAATTGTGAGACATATTGCCCCATACGAAGCCAGAACTAAAATAGGTAATTTTAAGTATCTTGAAGATCTTAGAAAACTATCTAGAGATAATCGAAAAAATCCAACTGAATCTGAAAAAATATTTTGGAAATTATTAAGTTATAAAAAATTAAATTTTAAATTTCTCAGACAAAAACCACTTGGTAAATTTATTTTAGATTTTTATTGTTCTAAATTATTATTAGCAATTGAAATTGATGGTGATTCTCATGACAAAAAACAATTTTTGGATAAAAATAGAGATTTATATCTAGAACAAAGAAAGATAAAAACAATTAGATTTAAAAACGAAGAAGTATTAAATAATATTGAAAAAACAAAGCAAGATTTATTAGAAATAATTTCAAAGAGAAAACAAGAATTAAAGTTTTAAGCCCTCCATTTTCAAGGGAGGGTGGTCGAAGATCGGGTGGGTTTTGAATTAAATTTTTTAATTCCAAAAATAATCCCAGCGACTAGTAATAAAAACAAAATTGGGGAAATGGGGAGGACATAGAAAGAAGTGTCGTATGATTTAGCATTTAAGCTAGGGTCGAGACTAACTTTAACTAGATAATGGCCGGGCCAAAGAGGAGGGTTAATGGCGCAGTTTTGATCTTTACAAGTAATGTTTCTGGCATGATGATTTAAAACATTATTATTATTTAATTCAAATTCTTTAATAATTTTATCGTTTTTAGTAATAGTAATTTTTCCATTAATTTTGAAGAAAAAATTAGAATTATTTTTAACAACTCCATTGAAAGTTATTGGTCCAAAAAAGACATCTTTAATTTTTGGAGAAATAGAAAAATTTTCAATTTTTGATTCTATTTTTGGATTTTCAGTGTCGGAAACAGTCAATAAAAGATGGGAACCAATTTTGCCAACAGCTTGGGTAAAATTATCTTTTGAGGTGGTTGTATTTTGATTTTGAAAGATAAAAAAAGTGTAGTAATTGTCAGAAAGGCCAGTATTAGGATTACTTTTTATTTTAAGAACTAATTGTTGCTTTGAATTGGCAGAAATTACAAAAGGTTGTCCTATTTTTAAATCAGAATTGGCTAGTGAAAATTCAATATTGGGGTTATTGATGGCTTGATTATAGTTTACTGAACCATCGGAACCACTAGGAATCCAAGGAAGTATTTCACTATTAAGTGTAATACTAGTGTCGGAATTATTAATAATATTGTAGGCTTGAAGAAGAGTAACTCCTGGCTTTAAAATAAATTCTGATTGAGATGGAGAGATAGTGAGATTGAATGTTGGCATGGTTAGTATTTTGGGACGGCGATGTAATTAATAGAATTTTGATAAGTACCGGCAGGTTGAATAGTTGAAATGTTTATTTTATAAGTGACTGTGGAAGAATGATTTTCTACAGGAATATTTTCAGACATAATAATTTTGGCAGTTTCATTAATAGAAGCATCAGCAAATTGACGGAAATAGGTTTGATTGGTGAAATAAGTAGAAGTGCCATTACCGTTGGCATTAAAGCCAAAACCATGAGTAGAAGGACTGGTCCAAATACCAGAAATTGAGTCGGAACAAGTGCCAGAATCACATTTTGTATCAGGGATAGTGCTGTTAGATCCAATGGTTTTTAAAGGATGATTGGCAATGGCCATAATGTCATATCCATGTGCAGTAGGAGTGCTAATTGTTAAAGTGTTAGTAACAGTAGAACCGATATTTGGAACAAGTGGTCCAAAATTTAAATCAAGATCACTAATGGAAAAAGATAGAGGAATATTTTTATCATAAATATATTGGAAACCAGCTTTAACTGTGTATCCAGCATTGTCATATTGACCGGGGGCATTTTGGCCAACACTGTCTGTTAGTGTATAAGTTGTAGAGGTTTTTTTGCCACCAGTCATATTAAAATTGCCGAAATCAATTTTATAGCCAGGAGAAATAAATGTTTGAGCCAGAGAGGTGTCAGATCTCAGATGACAGATCTCAGATAGAAGCAAAAATACTATAAAAGAAATAAAAATTTTAAGTTTCATCTGGCTCTTCTCCAATTGTTTTAGTTAAATTTTCGGAAGAATTTAAGAGAGATTTGGCAGAGTCTTTGATATATCGAAGTTTTTCTTTTTGGCTAGGAATTATTGGTTGAGAGAGAAGTTGGGCACAATTATCGATAATCTGACAAAGCCCAGTTTTTAACTTGAGAGAATGCCAAAGTAAAATATCCGTTTCGTCGTCGGCAATAATTCTTTCGTCTTTAATTTTTTCTAAATATTCTTTGCCAATAAACCAGGCCAGTGGAGTAATAAGTAAAAGAGAAGAGAGAGAAATGACTGAAACATATGAATTGAGTGATTGTGACATGATTAGAACTAGAAAAAGCGAATAAGAAAGAGTGGTTGTTGGTGGATTTTGAAAAGCAATAACAAATAGAAGAAAATAAACTAGAAAGAAAAAAGGAGAGCTGAGGCCATTTGTATAAAAAATAATAAGATTAATTAAAAGAGCAATTAGATGAGTAGATATAATTTTTTTGGAAAAATAGAGAATCAAAATGATAATCGAGATTAGAGCAATTAATTGAGGAGTGAAGTAAATGTAGCCAGAGATAGAGAAAAAGAAAGAAAAAATAGAAACTAAAAAGAATAAAAGAATATTAATAATTTGAGACATTATATTAGTATTAATCATTTGCTTGTAAGTATCAAGTTTTTGATAAAAAATGATATCATTTATTAATGAAGTTGTTAGAAAAAATACAGAAATTAAAGATTGTAGATGGGCTTTTAGTGTTGGGGTTTTTGCTGGTTATTTTAGGAATTGGTATAAACTTTAAAGATCAATTTTTAACAAAAGAAGAAGTAAAAGTGGAGTCTAAAGGTGTTGGATCGACGGCAAAAAATGATATACAAGTTGATAGTAAAGTAATAATTGATATATCAGGTGAGGTTACAAATCCAGGGGTTTATAAATTGAAAAATGGGGCTAGAGTTGAAGAAGTTTTAATAATGTCAGGTGGACTTAGTGCTAAAGCGGACAGAGATTGGGTGGATAAAAATTTAAATAAAGCGGAAAAGCTTTATGATGGTGAAAAGATTTATATACCTAAAGTTGGAGAAAATTTAATAATTAGTAGCACCCCGCTGGCGCGGGGTGCTACTGTAGTCAGGATTAATTCGGCTAGTATAGAGGAATTGGACAAATTGGACTGGGTTGGACCAAGTATTGCTCAAAGGATTATTGATTATCGAATGGAAAATGGGGGATTTAAAAGTGTGGAAGAAATTAAATTAGTACCGGGAATTGGGGATAAAATGTTTGAAAAAATTAAAAATGAAATACAGTTATAAATTTTTTAATTTCTCGCTATATATTTTTTCTTTGCGTGAATACTGGCGTGTTTAAAGCACGAAAAAATACATAACTTCGAAATTTTTTAAAAAATTATGATTTCAAATTTTATAAGCCACCCTGTCAAGGGAGGGTGGTCGAAGACCGGGTGGGTTTAAAATGAAAAAATGGAAAGATATTTTAATTTGGATAATAATAGGAACATTGATATTTTTGTTATACAAGTTTGTAGATAAGGATAGTTTGATAGAAGTAATTTTTAAAAATTTGCCACCGCGAGAAGCTAGTTTAATGGCGGGAATGGTATTTGGTGATAAAAATAATTTTGATAAAAATACGATTTTAAATTTTAAAGATAGTGGGGTTATTCATATTATGGTGGTTAGTGGAACCAATATAGTTTTAGTGTTTAGAGGATTAGTGGAAAGATTGGCTAGGGGGATTGGAAGGAAAAAGGCAATTATTACTGGTTTTGGAGTGAGTTTGGTTTATATTAGTTGGGTTGGCTTTGAAATTCCGGCAGTAAGAGCTTTATTATTGATGAGTTTATTTTATTGGGCTCAACTTTTGGGAAGAAAATTTAACCTATTTAGAGCCATAATTTTAATTATCTTAATAATGTTTTTGGCAGATTTTAAAGTATTAACAAGTGGAAGTTTTTATTTAAGCTTTGTGGCTTTTGGGGCGGTGGTAATTAATTTAAACAAAGAAAGAAAATGGTGGAGTGACTTATGGAATTCATTTTGGGTAACTTTGTGGATTTTGCCAATTCTAGCTTTGTTTTTTGGAAAAATAAGTGTAGTGGCACCAATAACCAATGCTTTAATTTTGTTTTTAATAGAAATAATCACGATTTTGGGTGTTTTTGGTAGTTTTTTAGGCTTGTTAGTGCCAATTTTTGGAAAAATAGTTTTACTATTAAGTTTTCCTTTATTGAAATATATTTTATTGATAGTTGATTGGTTGGCCAGTTTTAAATGGGCGAGTTTGGAAATTAGGTTTAATTGGATTTTGTTAATTGGGTGGTATTTAATTTTAGCGGGATGGTGGTGGAAGGAGAGAAATGAAAAATAGATTAATTTTATTTTTATCTTTAATAGCCTTAGTTGTCTTTTTTTGGATAACTTTGCCTTCTAAAAAAGTAAAAGTTATTTTTTGTGATGTTGGTCAGGGAGATGCAATTTTAGTGACTTATAAAAACTGGCAGATGTTGGTTGATACTGGTCCGAATAATAAAAAAGTATTAAAATGTTTGGAAAATAATTTATCTTTTTGGGATAAAAAAATTGAGATAGTAATAATTACTCATGGCGATTCTGATCATATTGGAGGGCTAATTGATGTGTCTAAATATTATAAAATTGAACAAAAGTTTTATTCAAAAAATTTGAGTCAATTTGATTTAATTAAAACTAGTTGGATGGTATTTGAGGTGGTCAATCCTAAAGAAAAAATAGAAAACGGTGAGGATAATAATGAAAATTCAATTGCTGGAATTTTGAGTTTTTGGGACCATAATTTAAAAAGAAAAGTGAAGATTTTTATGGCGGCAGATATAACAAAAGAAGTGGAACAAAGATTAGTGTGGCAAGGTGTCCTACGCCAAGGCTACGGAACACTTGAAAATGGTGTTGATGTTTTAAAAGTTAGTCATCATGGATCAGCGACAGCAACTAGTGAAGAATTGTTGGATGTTTTGAAACCCAAATTTGCAGTAATAAGTGTGGGGGTAAAAAATAAATTTGGTCATCCGACTAAAGAAGTTTTAGATAGACTTTTAAAAAAAGGAATTGAAATCTGGAGAACTGATTTGAGTGGAGAAATTTTTATTGATGATTTTCATTTTTAGAAACTTCATCGTAGACAGTTTTTGAAACTTGCTTAATAAAATTAGCTGCTTGTTTAAAATCGTTGGTTCGGGTCATAACACAAAGAAGGTAGGGTTTGTTTGGAAGGTAAATGATGCCACAATCATGGAGTTGTTTTTCTCTAGTTGGTAGATATTGACGCTCGCCAAATTTATGAGCGACGTTGATATTTTCTGGAACACCAGCGACTAAAGCTTTGTAATATTGAGTTTTTGATAAAATATTTAAAGCTTTTTCAGAGTTATCTTGGTCTAAAAATGAAGCGTTAAATAAAATTCTAAAAAATGAAGAATAGTCTTTGACGGTAATAATATTACCGTCGGGATTATTTTTAGCTTTGGAAATATCAACATCAAGATCTTTATAAACTTCAAATATTTTTGTATTATCAATATTTTCTAAAAGTAATTCATAAGCAGCATTATCTGAGTAAACTATCATACGTTCGAGCAAGTCGCCAATGGTATATTCTTTATCAATTTCTAATGTTTGAGTTGGAGTTATATTTTGTTGGCTGTAATCAAAATTTTTGGTGTTGGTTATTTTTTTATCTAAAAGATAATGATCTTTTTCAGTTTCCTTGAGATAAGCCATTAAAACAGGAACTTTTATAAGACTGGCAGGAGAAAAATATTCTTTTTCATTGATACCAAACCAAGGACCATTGTTTAAATCACGATAATAAATTGAAGCATAACTAATGTTGTTGTTAGAAATTTTTTGATCTATGATAAATTCGACCTCTTCTTTTAATGAGGCTAAATTTTTATCTTGACTAATATTAGAAACTTCGCAATCTAGAAGAGGATTAATATATTTATAATCAAAATTGTTTCGAATTTCTTGGATTATTTGATTATTAGTACTCGTAAAAAGATAAGGAGATAGATATATACCGGCAAAAAAACTGACCAAAATCAAAGAAGAGGTAATTATTATTTTTTTAGCAGACAAAATCATAGATGTAAATTAATAATAACATTAAAGATGGCGATTTTTGTAGTAAAATAGCCTATGGAAAATTTCAAGGAAATTGAAAGCAAGTGGAAGAAATTTTGGGAAAATAATTTTAAACTGTATAGAGCGGAAGATTATAGTGATAAAAAGAAAAAGTATGTTTTAGTCGAATTTCCTTATCCAAGTGGTAGTGGACTTCATATTGGTCATGCTTTTAGTTTTACTGGTGGTGATGTATATGCTCGATTTAAAAGAATGCAAGGAGAAAATGTATTATTTCCAATGGGTTGGGATGCTTTTGGATTACCAACAGAAAACTATGCTATTAAGATGAAAAAAAAACCACAACAGGTAACGAAAGAAAATACAGATATGTTTAGACAACAAATGAAAGATTTGGCTTATTCTTTTGATTGGAATCGAGAAGTGAATACAACTGATCCTAGTTATTATAAGTGGACTCAGTGGATTTTTATTCAATTATTTAATAAAGGTTTGGCTTACAAAAAAGAAATGCCAATTAATTGGTGTCCAAGTTGTAAGATTGGTTTAGCTAACGAGGAAGTAGTCGATGGAAAATGTGAGAGGTGTGGAGCAGAAGTTTCTAGAAGAAACATATCTCAGTGGGTGGTTAAAATTACTGAATATGCAGATAAATTAATTGAAGGATTAAAAGAAACTAATTTTATAGATAAAGTTAAACAAGCTCAGATTAATTGGATTGGAAAATCGGAAGGGGCAAAGATTAGATTTAAGATTTCAGATGTCAGTTCTCAGATTTCAGATTTGGAGGTGTTTACGACGAGGCCGGATACATTATTTGGAGCGACGTTTATGGTAATAGCTCCAGAACATGAATTAATAAATAATTTAATTTCCAATGACCAATTTCTAATTTCTAATGAACAAAAAGAAAAAATTAAAGAATATGTTAAAAGTGCACGTAAAAAATCTGATTTAGAAAGGACGGAACTTTCCAAAGATAAAACAGGAGTGTTTTCAGGATTATATGCCATTAACCCAGTCAACAATAAAGAAATCCCAATTTGGATTTCAGATTTTGTCTTGGCAAGTTATGGAACTGGAGCAATTATGTCGGTTCCAGCTCATGATGAGCGTGATTTTGCATTTGCTAAGAAGTTTGGGTTAGAAATTATACCGGTTATAAAACCTAAAGAAGATCATAATTTTGAAAAGAGTGCTTATATTGATGTTGATAATGGCGAAATAATAAACTCACCACCGATTGATGGAATGGTGCCGGCAGAGGCATTTGAAAAAATGATTAAATGGCTAGAGGAAAAGAAAATTGGAGAAAAAACGGCGTCATATCATTTGAGAGATTGGATATTTTCAAGACAACACTATTGGGGAGAGCCAATTCCAATGGTTAATTGTCCAAAATGTGGATGGGTGCCAGAAAAAGAAAGCAATCTACCAATTGTATTGCCAGAGGTGGAGAATTACGAACCAACCGACGATGGCCAAAGTCCATTGTCGCAGATGATTGATTGGGTAAAAACAACTTGTCCAAAATGTGGAGGAGAGGCTAGCAGAGAAACAGATACGATGCCAAACTGGGCAGGTTCAGATTGGTACTTTTTGAGATATATGGATACACATAATGATACAGTTTTAGCTAGTCAAGATTTAATAAAATATTGGGGTCCTGTTGATGTCTATGTTGGTGGAGATGAACATAACGTATTACATTTACTTTATTCTAGGTTTATTTATAAATTTTTGTGGGATTTGGGGGCAGTGCCAAAAGAATTGCCTGAACCTTATTATAAAAGATTGTCTCACGGAGTAATTTTGGGTCCAGATGGAGCCAGAATGAGTAAGTCTAAAGGTAATGTAATTGTGCCGGAAACTGTGGCTGATGTTTATGGAGTAGATGTGGTGAGAATGTATTTAATGTTTATGGGCCCTTTCGATTCAACGATGGCCTGGAATGAAAACACTTTGATGGGGGTTAAAAGGTTTTTGGATAGATTTGAAAAAAAGATCTCAGATCTCAGATCTCAGATCTCAGTGGTGAGTGATAGCAGTAAAGAAGTGAAACTGATAATTAATAAGCTAATTAAAGCAGTAACTGGTGATTTGGAAAATTTTAAATATAACACAGCTATAGCTAAGATGATGGAAGCATTGAATAAGATCTCAGATCTCAGATCTCAGATCTCAGATGAAGAGATTAAATCTTTTATTAAGCTGTTGGCGCCGTTTGCACCTTATACGGCGGAAGAATTATGGTCTCTTGTTTGGATGAAAGAAAATAAAAAGGAAAAAATTGATGATGGTTATATTTCAATTCATGTTGCTAAATGGCCTGAGGTTGAAAACCAATATTTAATTGAGGATAAAATAATGATGGCTATATCTATAAACGGTAAAGTTAGAAGTGAATTAGAAGTTAATAATGAATTAAAAGATAAAAAAGATGAGGTGATTAGGCTAGCGAAAGAAAACGAAAAAATAAAACAATGGATTGGAAATAAAAAAATAGTAAAAGAGATATATATACCAGGTAAAATGATTAATTTTGTTATACTTAATTAGTCTGTTTGTGTGTGTTAAATAAATTTGTTCAGTAAAATGGGACAAATATATCAAGCAGAAAAAAGTTTTAACTGCTAAAACAATTAAATCGTTTTAAAGATGGAACAATATGAATAAAATAAAAAGCTTTAAATTAAATAATGGAATTAGAGGGATAATTGTGCCTTTATTAGGTTTAAAATCGGTAACTATCGAGGTTTTTTTAAAGATAGGATCTAAATATGAGAGTAAGGGTGAATTTGGATTAAGCCATTTTTTGGAACATATGGCTTTTAAAGGAACTACCAAGAGACCTACATCTATGGCTATAAACAATGAAATTGATGCTAAGGGTGCTAGTTATAATGCTGGAACTGGACATGAAATGACTTCTTATTATATAACCACAATTAAGGAGAATGTACCTTGGGCAATAGAATTAATTTCAGATATCCTCTTGAACTCAATTTATGATCAAAAAGAAGTTAAAAAAGAAAGAGGGGTGATTATTGAAGAAATTAAAATGTATCAAGATAACCCAATGATTGGTTTGAGCGGGGAATTTACTAAATTTCTATATGGAGATTCAAAAATAGGTTGTTGGAATATCGCTGGTGAGGTGTCAGACATAGAAAATGTTGAAAGAAAAACTATTGTTAATTATAGAAATAAATTTTTTAATCCTAATGAAATAGTAGTGGTGGTTTGTGGAGACGTAGATGAAAGTTTTGAGGAGGTTATTAAAAATAATTTTAACGGTTTTTTAAACAGCAATTTGTCTTTACCAAAGGTTGAGCTTATTTTAAATAAAGAAAAAAATAAAATAATTAAAAAAGAGCTCGAGCAAGGTCATTTTTGTATAGGATTACCAGCTTTAGGTTGGTCTGATAAACGAAAATATGCTTTAAAATTGTTAGATATTTTGATGGATGGAAATAGTTCTTCTCGACTTTACTCAAAAATTAGAGAAGAAAGAGCTTTAGCTTACTACGTGTCTTCAGTTGGAGAAATGTTTAAAGAGGGTGGTTATTGGGCAATCCAGTCTGGAGTTAATTTAGATAAGGTAGAAGAAGCAATGGAGATAGTTAAAAAAGAGATTGGATTAATAGCGGAATCAATAAAAGATGACGAACTGAAGAGAGTTAAAGATTATCTTTTAGGTAAGACTAAGTTGGCAATGGACAAGACAAATGTTGTTTGTAGTTTTGTTGGTCAAAAATTATTACTCGAGGGTAGTGAAAAGACATTAGAAGAAGAATTAATTAATTATTCTAAAGTAAAAATAGAAGAAGTTAGAGATTTGGCTTTTGATATATTTAAAAAGGAAGAAATTAGGACTTTAGTTTGTCATAACAAGTGATTATTATGACAATTAGCAATTCTTTTTTTGTCTGCTAATAGTTTTTTGTTTGTAAAATTGTTGGTTTTTAGGGTTTAAATTTTGTTTTTTTGTATTTAAAAATAATCAATTTAGTTTTTTATATTTATCTTTTTGGTTTTTTAAAAATGATTTTGATTGATCTATTTTTTGGTTGCTTTTTGGATTGTTTTAGTATCGATGAAGATTTTTTGTTAAAAAGTATTCTATTAGACTTATAATTTATAGTAATGCGGAAAATAAAGAGTCCTTTTTGTTCTAAATGATATGTTTATATAGAAGATTTTTTGTAATATTTTTGCGGAGAAAAAACTTATGTAAATTATCAGATAAATATGCGGAGATTGATTAATATATTGCGGTTAATGTTTAAAATTAGCTTTAAAATATGCGGATAAAGTTCATGAAAAGAGATAGAAGGTACCAATAATCGATTGTTGATATTAAAAAATAAAAAAGATAAATTTCTCAAAAAATAAATAAGCTTTTGGATGATAATAAAGATGTTAGGTCGTAAGTAATGGATCGTATAAAAAATATTTTAGTATCCCCACTAGGAATTGAACCTAGATTTGCCACTTAGGAGGTGGCCGTTCTATCCGTTGAACTATGAGGACAGGGTTTATTATTAACAACCATATTATATATCAAATAAGCTATTTAGATTTTATTAAATAATGATATATAAAGTAGATGTTTTATTTATTTTGATGTTTTTTATCAGTTTTTTGTTTTTCTAATTTAGCAGTTAAAGTTTTAATTGCTAATGGTTATTATATTTGTTTTTAATGAGGCTTATGGAAGGAAATTAGTTTTTTGTTTTTGAAAACAATATAAATTTGATTTTAATCAAATAAAGATAAAAAGAAGGTGATAAAAAGACTAATTAGGATTGAACCCTTGACACTTATTTTAAAAGACTTTAGACTGTCTTATATGACAGATCATGATAGAAATATGAGAACCTTAATACTTTGTTTTGTTTTAGCAGTAATGGCTCTTTTGCCTTTGAGAGTTATGGAATTAGGACAAGAGATATCGACTGCTTCAACAACTCAGGTTTTAGGAGATACGATTGAACAGAAAGAGGTAGTTTTGCCAAATAGTGAAGTTAATTATGGTCAAATTAACTACGGTGAAGAGATAAAAGAAGAAGATTTGCTTCGTTAATTGTTGTTTATCTGATTGAAATAGAATATAGGTTTTCTTGGGCTTTATTGTATGGGGCAATTAATGTGATTATTTTATTACCATCTAACCAAGTGTAAACAGCATCTTTATTAAAAGAACCGGCAAACAAGGTTTGTTTGTTGGTGTTGTCGTATTCGATAGTTTGAATTTTTTGATCTTCAATATAAATGAGATTATTAGAATTAGCAAGCCAATTTAAGTTGTAAATATCTTTAGTTCCAATAAGAAAATTAGTGTCGTCTTTTAAATCATAAACATAATAATTATCTTTTTTAATATCTCTAGATTGAGATTGGGTGCTTTGAGCTGGAGGAGGACTAATGACATTTTCTTTGAGATTGCCGTCTGTTTGGGCTAGGTAGAGAACTTTATTTTCATCACTATTAAAAGAAATGTTTTTGGCGGAAGTAGAAGAAATGAAGGCTTGAAGTTCTAAGGGTAGGCGATCAATTTTGTTTTTAACAATTTGTTGTTCTTGAGCATTCCATTCTTCTTTAATTAAGCTTAACTTAGCAGTGATGTCGTATAAATTTTTATAATCAGTGGAAGTATTTAAATTTATTAAATAGTTTATATTATTGGTGATATTGTGGGCTAAAATTTGTTTTGAGTCTGGAGAAAAAGTGAAGGTAAATTTGGACCAATCTAGATTTTGAAGATTAGAACTTAATTGTTTGGCTGAGTTTTTAGCTAAAAAGATTGGACTGTCGCTTAATTCAAGAATATAAAGTCCATTATCTTTACTAGCTGAAGCTGAAGCAACGGAAAAAATAACACGACTATTGTCTGGACTAAGAGAAGGATTGACTGCACCGGTTAGAGTTATTGGTTTAAGGTCGGGAGCAGAACGGAAAAGTTGAGTGTCGGTTTGATATACCAGTTCCTTTTTGATTTGAACTTTCTTTTCCCAAGGAAGATATCCGTCTTTAACAATTTTTATTGTATATTCATTTGGTGGAAGATTGATGGTATCGTCGGTGGCGGTGATTAGTTTGTTATCTATATAAACAGAAGCTGCTTTTGGCTTTGAAGTGGCAGAAATAATGCCCGTGGCCAAAAAACTGATTTTGCCTTTGGTAGAAATTTGATAGCCTCTGGCAAAAAAAGAGATGGCATAAGTGCCGCCAATTACTAAGATGAGAACAAAAAGGATGATTGAAAGACTTTTTTTATCTGGAGTTGACATGTTTGTATTATATCTCAACTATATCTCAGTTGTCAGATCTCAGATTTTAGATCTCAGATGATATCATTAAAATATGAGTTTGTTTAAAAAGTTAGCAATAGATTTAGGGACAGCTAATTCAGTGGTTTGGGAAGCCGGAAAAGGTATAGTTTTGAACGAACCGACGATTGTGGCAGTAGGGATTGAAGACAGAAAAGTGTTGGCAGTGGGAAATGAAGCTAAAAAAATGTTGGGGAAGACTCCTGAATATATTGAAGTGATACAACCTTTAGAAGATGGAGTAATTGCTGATTACGAAGTAACTGAAGCTATGCTTCGTTATTTTATGAAACAAGTAATGGGGAGCAATTGGTTTGTTGGTCCAGAAGTAATGATTTGTGTGCCAGCAGGAGTGACTCAAGTTGAACAAAGGGCAGTAATGGACGCTACTTTATCAGCAGGTGCAAGAAAGGCTTATCTTATTGATGAACCACTCGCAGCAGCAATTGGAGCCAAAATACCGGTGTCTGAGGCCTTTGGTAATATGATTGTGGACATAGGTGGTGGTGCGGCAGAAGCGGCTGTGATTGCTTTAGGTGGAGTGGTAACACATAAGAGTGTTAGGATGGGTGGAAATAGATTAGATAAAGTGATAATGGATTATTTAAAGAAGAGACATAGTTTGGTAATAGGTAATCAAACAGCAGAAATGATTAAAATACAGATTGGAAGTGCAATTAAACCTAAAAAAGTTGAAACTATGGAAATAAATGGTAGGGATTCTATTTATGGTTTGCCAAAAAATGTGATTATTAATTCTGATGAAATTTATGAAGCTCTAAAACCAGTATTGGAATCAATAATTACAGTGATTAAAGAAACTATAGAAATTACCCCACCAGAATTGGTGGCAGATATTGTTGATAGGGGAATTATTTTGAGCGGAGGGTCGGCTCAATTAAAAGGATTAAATACTTTAATAACTCGAGAAATTGGAGTGTCGACTCACGTCGCGTTGGAACCACAGTTTTGTGTTATTAAAGGGACAGGGATTGCAGTTGAAAATTTGGATATATATCAAAGGGCAATCAGATGATACATTTGAGATAAAAGACCTATAAATTAAAAATTTCTAATTTCTAATGACAAATTTCCAATTGATTTTTAATCTTATATTTTGTTATTTTTCTTTTTTATTTTTAAACCATTATTTTAGCCTTTTTATGTTAATTTAGGTTTAATAATTTGAGTATATTTTTTATTCAAAAATATTAAAAAATGCCGAAAATGTATTTCAATATTTTTAATCTTATAATGTTTAGAATCAAAAAAGGTGATATATTTAGTCATAAAAGCATATTATATTTAAATATAGGTTATATTTTTTTATTTTTTTGATGTTTTTTTTAAGATTTTTGATGGTAAAATTAATCAATAAGACTTATAAAATAAAAAATGGACAAAAAAAACAGCTTTGGTGCTAAAAAAGAGCTAAATAATGATAAACGTTTTGCCCTAACATATTGGAAAATATTCAATATTTCCCTGTTTGGCAGAGGTATGTATGAAGTGCTAAGGATTGTTGAAAATTGGATTGATTCTGAAGCTAAAAATAAGTGGATAGCTACGGTTAATCCAGAATTTGTGATGAAGGCTTTAAAAGATGATGATTTTAAGACGATTTTGAAAGAAACAGACTTAAATGTGGTTGATGGAATAGGATTAATCTGGGCAAGGGAAGTGATGAAAAAAAATAATTGGTTTAAAGTCGGGGTGGAGATTTTGCAGGGGAAACATAAAGAGAATTTGGTGTCGGGGGCAGACTTGATGCCTGAATTATGTAAATTAGCTTCAAAAAAAGACTATAAAGTGTTTTTTTTGGGTGGATTTGGGGATAGGGCAGAGAGAACGGCAAAATATTTTAGATCTCAGTTCTCAGATTTCAAATCTCAGACAGATTTCAGATGTCAGTTTTCTTCTGGTGAACCTGAATTTAATAATAAAGAAGTTTTAGATAAGATTAATAAATTTAAACCGGATATTTTATTTGTGGCCTATGGTATGAAAAAACAAGAGGAATGGATTAAAAATAATAGATATAAGGCCGATTTTGGAGTGGCGATTGGAGTGGGAAGAAGTTTTGATTATTATAGTGGAGATTTAAAAAGAGCATCTAAATTTTTTAAAAAAACAGGAACAGAATGGTTTTATTCACTTATAAAAGAACCAAAAAGGATTAAGAGGCAGGTTGTTTTGCCGAAATTTATTTGGAAAGTTTTAACCCGATAATTTAAGTTATTGCTATATTTTTATCCTATAATCTTGACTTTTATTTTTTGTGAGTTATAATTTGCGGGCCACCACCAATAAGCGGTAGTGAGTACTTTTACAACAAGAGGAGAAGACAAAGATGGAGAAATTCGCAGGTAAAATTAGCTCTACAACACCAGAAGAAACAAAGAGAGGAGATATCCGTCATTACAAGTCGAACTGTAACAGTGGATACAAGGTTGTTTACCAAAAAGGAAACAAATTTTCAAGACTAAAGGGTTTTTTGCTTTCTGACAAATACAAGGACGGAGTCACTTTTAGCGATGGATCCAGACTGTTAATTCAAGGTTGGATAACAGTTGTTAGGATGGGGGAATATTTCCAGCTGCTACCGATAAATGGATTTTTTGGTTTTTGTAACGGCCTTATGGGAAGTTCTGAGCTAGAAAAAAAGGCGTTAGAAAAAACAAATATTTCCAAAACAGAAGTCTTTTATGCACTTGATGGAAATGTTATGTATGAAGTTAAGACAATATTCATCGAGGCCGATTTCGAACAAGAGATAAAAGAAAAACAGTTTTCTTTTGACCTATTTAATGGCCAGAAGACGATAGCTGTTCTGAAAGGTGGGAATAAGTTAGGGTTAATAATTGACAACAATCTTCACAATTGTGAAAACTTTAAAATCGATCCGTTTGTGGGTCAAGTTTTGAAGTTAATTATTTAGTCTATCTCCTGGGGGTGTAAAAACAATGCTTTATAAGCAAAAATTTTTACACCCCTTCTAGTCTATCGATAAGTGTTGATACTGATGAGTCCAGAAGGACGAAACTAGAAATTGCCCAATAGTTTAATCTCAAGCTCGAACTGAAAACCAAACTTAGTTTGCATTTGAGATTGAATTAGATTAATTAGGGCTAGATAATCTTTAGCAGTGGCACTGCCATTATTGATAATAAAATTGGCATGCTTGGGACTAATTTGAGCACCACCGATGGAATAACCTTTAAGATTTAATTTTTGATCGATGATCATGCCGGTTGGATCTTGATTAGGGATATTTTTAAAGACAGAACCAAGAGAATTCATTGATTGGACAGCAGCTTTTTTTTGAATAATTTCTTGAACTTGAGCTTTAGCTGGAGCAGAATCGCCTGATTTTAGGTTTAATATTGCAGAAATTATAAAATCATCATATTTTTCGACTGATTCAACAAATTTGGAAAAATTAATTTTATTGACTCCGTGAATATTACCGGCAATGGCACCACCAACAGTGGAAGGAATATAAGCGAATTCTTCAAGACCAACTAGATTATGGTCAAGAGTAAAATTAATTAAATAGGAAAGTTGAGTTCCAGAAGAAACTTTTACTTTGTTTTCAGGGAGAAGATCAACTTTTTGGGAGTCATTTTTAATTACAATGCCACGAATGCCAGAATCGGAAATTAAAACATTTGAACCATTTCCTAGAACTGTTGTTAGATTTTCGCCTTGCAACGAATTTTTTGCGGTGCCCGACCCCTGCGGTAGTACACCTTGGCTGCTGTGCTCCTCAAAAATTGTTGCTTCGGCTTGTTTTAAATATTTTAGAACGTCTAAAAATTCCTCTGAATTTTGGGTGTTGATGAAAATATCAGCTGGGCCGCCGATTTTGACGGTAGTGTATTGGGCTAGTGGGTGATTTTGGTAAATTTTTAGGTTCGGGAAGTTGTTTTTAAGGTCTGTAAAGACTTTGTTTAGATCCATAAAGGAATTATATCAAAATCTACCCCTACCCCTCCTTTGACTTAAAGGAGGGGTAATTAAGTCTCCCTTTAGGTCAAAGGGAGATTTAGAGGGATTTTAAACCTAATATTTATCTTATAAAGTAAATATGCGGAGATAATAAAAAAATATGGGATGTTAGTGTGGAAAAGTGGGAAAAGTGGGGAGTGACCTATAATTTAAATAGGTTAAAATAAGCCCTCCTTGTCAAGGGAGGGTGCCCGAAGGGCGGGTGGTTTTGATAGAATGGTTTATGATATTAGGAATAGATCCAGGATTAGCTAACACTGGATGGGCGGTTTTAAGAGATGAAAAAACTTTAGTGGAGTGTGGATGTTT
>JAQVSI010000026.1 GCA_028700625.1 Candidatus Shapirobacteria bacterium | reverse complement strand
TGACAGCTCCTGCAATTGTGCCAGTATTTACTTCGTTACTTTCAGGACCTTGATTTTGGGCTTCGTCAACCGCTTTAACGATGAAATAATAATTACCAGCGCCTAATCCCCCAACAGTATAAGTGGTAACATTGCCAACCCTGGCACCATAAAGACGACTACCGGGAGCATTACCATACCAAATAATATAGTCTTTGGCGTCAGCATTAGCATTCCATGAAAGGGTGGCAGTACCGGCAGTAGTGCCAGTTAAGGAGAGAGTAGGGGCAGTGGGACCAGTACGATCGACTTGAAGATTAATAGAGCCATCTTTACTGCGACCACTTTGATCAAAAGCAACAACTTTGACATTCCAATTACCTTCGGTTAGTTTGTCAACTTCAACTTCAGTAGTACCTGAACCAACGGTTTTAGAATAATTTATTCCATCCAGACTCCACTGAATTTCATATTTGTCGATACCAATATTATCTTTGGCAAATTCCCATTTAATTTTTGAAGTTGAGCCACTAGTTGGATTTGGATCAGCACTGATATTTTGGGGACCATATTCTAAATCTGTTTGATCCCAGGCAATATTTTTAATACCAACTTGAGAGATATTTTGGGCCTTATCTACAGCCCGGTAATAAAGAATAGAGGCACCTTCATTTTGAAGTTTAAAAGGTGCTGAATAAGTAGTCCAAGGGCCAGTATCTGAATTCCATGAATATTCAATCTTGTCAAAATTGGCATCTGTGTGAGTAAGAGTGACTTCTGGTTGAGTTTTATACCAGCCATTAGAGGCATCTCCAACTGTAGGATTAAGAGAGATAGCGACTTCAGAAATTGTCTTGTCTAAAACTATGGTTAAGGTATAAGTATTTTCCATGTTACCGGCATTGTCGATAGCATGAGATTTAATTGTGTAGGTATCTTCTGGTGGAGAAGTGAAAGCATTATATGACCAGTTTCCATCTGTATAGATGGCGGGTAATAAAATTTCTGTACTACTATCAAAATTAGTACCGTTAAAATATTGATTTAGACTATTTTTAATTGATATTTCGACATTGTTTACTCCACTAAGATTATCGGTGGCAGTGCCAGTAATTGAACCATTCCAGGCATTTAGATATATCGTAGTATCTGAGCTACTACTTTCTGGAAAAGTAATTATACTTTCCGGATCAATTGTATCGATTATAAAATGGAGACCGAGAACATCTCTAAACTGAGTAATACTGGGAATATCCTGTCTTATGGCATTATCATATACTTGATGAGTCATATAATATTCACCATCAGCTAAACTACTGATACAATTTGAAAAATTTTCTGGAGTGGTTAGGGAGTAGTTATCACCAGATAAGCCAGTAACTAGATTTGGTTCTTTTCTCCAAGAACAGTAGGATTTAGCTCCATTTTGAGAAAACTTAAAACTATGGTCGTCTTGAGCATCAAAAATAACGTAAGAATCTTTTAATAAACCAGATGATGGAGTGATATCTGTATATTCGGCAGTAAAGGTTAATTTACTTAGATTATTTGTATAAGCAATTGGATCAGTGAAGAGAATTCCATCAATATAATGTTGAAATAATGCATTGGGAGCGACAGAATCTATGGTTAGCTCGTTGGTTGTTGAATCAGTTCCGATGTTGCCAACTGTATCAGTGGCAGTGGCAATTACATCATAGGTACCATCAGCAACATTTGAAGCAATTGTATCTAAAATCCAATTTCCTGTACCAATGTTGGTGGCAGGAAAAGTATTTGTTCCAATTTTTACTGATATTGTGGCAGAATTATCATTAATTGTTCCTGTCAATATTGGAGTTTTGTCATTAGTGACGTATGGATTTACGGTAATGATAGGAGGAGTGTTATCTATCATTACATTTACTATAAAATCAGTACTACGGTTATCAGCAGCATCTCTTTCGGCGAATTTTATTTGATATTCACCGTCGTTTAAACCAAGAGTATTCCAGGAATATATTAGTCCATTGATAGAACCTGAATGATTAACTACATTTGAATAAATTTCTTTTCCATCGCTTTTTCTATAAATTGCAAGCCAATAATGATGGGGGTTTTCTTCTGTGACAGTGCCACTGATATCAACAATGCCTTTTAAGGTATATCCTTCCATGGGTGTCGTAATGGCGACACTTGGAGGAGTAGCATCGTAAGTAATTTGACAGCTATTGATTAAATTATCTGAAGTCCAATTAGAAAAATTACCTGCTTTATCGACAGCCCTAACAGCAAATCCATATGTTCCCTCACCAACAGAAAAAGTTCCTGTTCTAGAAGTGTTATTACCTATGTTTCCACCATTATAAACCCAACCAGTTGTTGGATTAAAAGACTTATATTCATAATGAGAAAAATTAGTATCTGCTGAGGTATTCCATTTAGCCACTATTGTGTATTGGTTGGTAATTCCGCCACAACCTAAAACAGTACCATTAGTGGTCGAATAATTAAGATTTGAAGGAGTTGATGGAGGATTTGTATCGATAATTGTTTTTGAAAGATCTGACCAGTTGGAACAGTTATCAGTTGAATTACAGGCTTGAACTTGCCAATAATAAACCCCGTCATTTGTTTTTCCTGCTTGATACTCAGAAAAACTAGACCAAAGTCCAGTTGAATTTGGAAACAGGCTAGTACAAGTAGCTGAATTGTTGATATCAGCACAATTGTATTTAACACGATAATAATACCCTGTTGCCCCTGCCACATCATCCCATTGCATTAAAGGAGTATTGTCGTTGGTAAAAGTTCCATTAATGGGCCAAGTTAAGACTGGTACAGATGGAGTAGTGGTGTCTAATGTATAAACTCGCACATCACCATAGTCAGCATATTCGTATTGATGATTGGTATCAATAAGTGAGACTGCTTTGTGATAATCATCCATCCAAATTGCTGCTGATTCTGTATGAGAACTGGTGCCACCGACAGTTAACGATGCGGGAGTGGATACTCCACTGCCCTGGTCAATGTCGACTCCGCCCCATCCGTTCCCAAAGGTAATAAGATCTTTGACTGTAAGAGCGGAACCATTGATTGTAATTCCAGAATAATCATTATAGGAAACTGTAACTGAATCAAAATGAATATTATTCACAGTATAAAGGTTAATTCCGTGAAGATTTGTTCCATCAGTACCGTCAATTATTAGGTTATTTATATTTACCTCACCAACGTAAATAGTTATCACGGAGTTATTTGAATTACTTGTTTTAGAAAATTGAGGATAAATAGTATGGTTATTGCCTTCAAATATAATTGACTTGTTTATATTGATTTGTGAAGTAGTTTTTATATCTGAAGCGAGATTAATCGTATCTCCGATACTTGCGACATTGATGGCTCCTTGAATTGTGTCGTAACAAATGCCATTAATTGAAGCTACAGTACAACTCCCTCCGTTTGAAATTCCTGTTGGAAGAGGATTAGTGACAACAAAAACGGTAAAATGATCTACGTTGTTTACAGAAACTGAAGTGTTGGTAGTGATAGAGTCTTTAATTATTTGAGCTGTATCAATTTCTGAAATACTTTCGGTAAATTTAATATCAACATCTTTTCCCTTTGAAGATTCCGGAATTGGAAGTGAAAGATTATAAGAAAAAGTGCCGTCGACCATATCGGAGGTAATGTCGTAGGCCTTGTCAGACAGAGAACCAGTTTGCTCAATTTGTTCCTTTGTTAAGGTTATTTCTTCTATTTTTATATTTCCAGATGGGCTTGGTAATTTGATGAAAGTTAATTTGACACCACTATTCTCTGGAGATATGTATTCCTTGTTTATCTCAACTTTTTCAAAAGTCCAAGGTGAGAGGAAATTATTTTCTTCATCACTTAAATCAAATTCGAACGAATCCCCTTCTTTAACTATAGTCAAAATATTATTTTCGAGAGTAAAAAATTGAGAAAATATTTGACCAGTTAAAGATTTTGTTTTTAAAACGCCTCGATTGACATTTTGTGGTAAACAAACTGAATCAGCAGTGCAGGTACCAAGGTAAAAGGCTTCAGATTTGTTAGAAGTATCTAAATCAATGCCAGTGATGCTATCGATTTTATCGACAGTTTTGTAAAACAATTGATATTCAATTTTGTCTGAGGAATTGGTAGTAATATCTAATCTATTGGAAGCAGAGAGATATTCGATTCGGGAATAAAAAGAACTGGTGTCAGTAGCAAGGGCTGGAATAGTGGCAAAGTAGGGTAAAAATACATTTAAAAATAAAGATAGGTTACATAAGAGAGAAAAGATTTTTTTGAAATGCAGCATTTTGAAACCACTACGAGGCGAGAAACGTCGAATAATGTTATTACTCACTATAGTAAGTATAATACTTTGAGGTAAGGACTACAATATGAGGGAAATTGGCGGTAAGTTAGGGACCAGTGGCAATGCTTTTTATTTTCCAAAGATTATCTTCTTTAACAATGTTTATCCAGCGAATGTTTTCTCCGTTGTTCCAGCCATAATAAGGAATAGGAGCCAATGATGAATCAGGATTCATTTTAAGATCCAATTTTAGCTCATAAGAATGCTGGTTATCTGTCCAGTTTTCGGGGCTTGATGGATCGATAGAAATGATTTTTATCATAGAGATGTTATTGAATTGAACAGCCCAAGCTTGTTTTTGGGAATCATCATCAGTAATAGATTTGGCCATCATCATCACGGCTTCACTAGGTTTATCTTCGTTGATTAAGTCAAAAAAGATGCGGATAATATCTTCTGGCTGTAGTAGTGGAGCAGTTTCTTGCTGCTTAACTGGGGTTATTGTTGGTACTATAAAGGATTCATTGTTATTGTTACATGCTCCTAGAAATATACTTATAAATAAAACGAATAGAATTTTTTTCATTTTTCTTATTTAGCAAGAATAATTAAGCGATTAAGATCAGTTCCTGGGGGCCAGCAGGTCATAAGGGTGAGGGAAGAAGTGCTTTGAGTAGTAGCATTTTGAGAATCGGATAAGTAGCTTATTTCGTTGGCAGCGACAATCTTTTTTTCAGTGACACTATAGCGATATTTACTCCCCTTGTAGTAAATGAAAATTTCGTCACCGGGTTCTAATTTATTAGTTAAATAAAAAATACTATTGTACTGAGAGGCCTGATACCAGTTGATAGCTGAGTGGGCAAAAATAAAAGTATTTCCCGGAAAACCAGGCAGGCCAGAGCCTTTGGCGTGAGCGACACCCTCGGTCAAAGCTTTTTGATAAATACGAGAATCGAAGGGGTCAACATTTTTGACAACATTAGCATTAACTTTTATTTTAGGAATAACAATTGAAAAGTCGGTATTGACGGGTTTTATTTCTTTTTCAGAAGGGAATGATTTACTAAGCTGATAAACAACTTCAGCCCTAGCACTGGGAAAATATATTTTAATGAGAATAAAAGAGGCAAAAAAGAGAAGTAAAAATCCAATCAAAAAAAACAGGGATTTATCGGTAGGACTTTTTCTTATTTCGAAGGGCATATCTAATTATAGCGAAAAGGCCGATTAAACCAAGACTCAGAGGTAGCCAGGATTTTTGAAGGAATGATTTGACGCTGTCGATAGTACCAAGAACTGTCCCTTCTTCATTATCAGTAGCAAGATCTTCAGGAGCTGGAGTGCCAGTTAAAAGAGTAGATTCTTCTTCTGGGGAAATAGTGGCATTGGTAACCGGGATAGCGCCAGAAGTGGTGGTGGTAGTACCAATAGTAGTTGAGGTTTTAGTGATAGTAATAGTGTCACCAATAGTACCAGAGCCATTACCGGCATCATCAAAGGCTCGAAGGACATAGTAGTAGCTTTTGGAACAATCGGGTACAGTGTTGGTAATGGTTGATTCCTGATTGGAGTCAATGTTGATAGAAGCAACCCTGGAACCACCATCTAAAATAAAGTCGGTAATATCAGCCCGGTAAAGTTCGACTTTATCAGTTTTACCCCCATCATCAGCGGTTTTAAAATGAATTTTGTAATCACAGCCACCGTTTAGCCATTCTTTGCGATAATCGGTGGGAGTGCCGGGGCCAGAGGTCTTGTAATCAAGAGAGACAACATTACTCTCTTCATCATTGGCAGTGACATAGAATAAATAAGGACCTTCAGTATTTAAAATTGAAGAATTGGTTTCACACTGGGAGGTATCACCGGGAGCATCTAGAGGAATATTAGCACCGAATTGGCTGTAGCCACTATCTGAGGGGCCTTTTTTAAAGCATTTAACAGTAATAGCTTTATTATTAAGATCGAGAGCGACAAAGGTTAATTTTAAATCATTTATGTTAGTTGGACTTTTGGGCTGCTCGAGACGAACTGAGAGAGAATCAACATCAACAGCCTTTACACCACCAACGAAAAATAAACTAAAGATGGTTAAAAATAAAAAAGTGGCAAATTTAAATGCAGATTTTTTAATAAAGGCGAGACCGATGAGAGACATAAGAGCACTAATGATTAACCAAATGGTGCTTGCACCAGTGGCGGGTAACTCGGTGCTGGCACCAAGTACCTGCCCCTCAACTTCTCTTTCGACTCCAGCTGAGACACTATTTTGAGTACTTTTCACGATAGGTACCTCGGTACCAACAAGATTGTTGTTGACATAACCCATTTCTTCAGAGGTGGCAATAACATTAACTTTATTGTCATAAGCGGCAACTCCCCTAGCATAGGCTAAATCTTTATAAAGACCTGGCTGTTGATCACTGTCAATATCAGCCAGATAGCTTAGTTCAATGACATCTCCGGCCTTGACATCACCAATATTCCAAGTCCCTGGAGATTGATATTTAGGTTCTTCAATAGCAATTGAATCATCTGTTGTTAGATTTTGAACTTTGAATGTTCCCGGTCGATAGACAAAACCTTCAGAAAGTA
>JAQVSI010000011.1 GCA_028700625.1 Candidatus Shapirobacteria bacterium | reverse complement strand
ACTTTAACTGCTCCTATATTTAAAGAACTAGCTAAGGAATTTCTAATAGTTTGTAATCCATAATAAGCATTTCCGTAATTAGTTGGGCAATATGCTTTTTGATTAACTTGACTAAAACAAGTTGGGTTATCATCAACAATTGAAGCTGTTGTTATTTTTCCAAGCTCTAATCCTACTGCATAATTAAATGGTTTTATAGAAGATCCTGGTTGTCTTAATGCTGTTGTAACATTATATTTACCATCTATTTCATTAGAAAAGTAATCAATCGACCCTACCATTGCCAGAATTTGTCCACTTTTTGGTTCTGTTATCAAAGCTGCTCCATTTGTCACATTCGAGTTTTTTAATTTTGCTACTTCAGAAGCTACTATTGTTTCTGATATTTTTTGTAAATCTAAATCTAGTGAAGTGGTGATTTTTAAAACACCTTCATTCAATTTTTGTAAACCATATTTTTCGGTTAGTTGTTCTTTAACATAAAAGACAAAATGAGGTGCCAAAATACCTTGTTTATTCAAATAATAATTAAGTTTTTCGACTTTAGCTTTTTCCATTTCTTCTTTGTTAATAAAACCAACTTCATTCATTCTCGTCAAAACTAATTCTTGTCTATTTTTAGCCGCTTCCGGGTGGCTGAAGGGATTATATTTGGTAGGCGATCCTGGTAATCCGGCTATTAAAGCTGCTTCTGCTAATGTTAAATCTTTTACTTCTTTATTAAAAAACCCTTTAGCTGCTGATTGTGCTCCCCAAATTGTTCCACCATAAGGTGTTTGATTAAAGTACATCTCAAAGATTTTATCTTTACTATAAAGAATCTCTGTTGCCACAGTTAAAATAGCTTCTTTTATTTTTCTAGAGATTGTTCTTTCTTGAGTTAATAAAGCATTCTTAACTAATTGTTGAGTTAAAGTTGATCCTCCTTGCAATCTTTTTTTAAAGACAGTTCTATAAAGTCCTCTTAATATTCCTTTTAAATCAAAACCATTATGTTTATAAAAATTAACATCTTCAATTGCTAAAGTTGCCTTTTTTAAATTTTCCGAAACATCTTTAAGTTCAACAGCAGTTCTTCTTTTATCTAAATAAATTTCAAACAACAAATTGCCTTTTCTATCCAATATTTGTGATGACTGGGAATATTCTCCACTGGCTAACTTTGTTGGGTTTGGTATTTTCCTTACAACATAAACAATTACCAAAATAAATAATATCAATACTAATATTAACCATTTACTAAGAAGAATTATTTTATTTTTCTTTTTCTTCTTTAATGTTTTTTTTGTTCCAGTTTTCAATTTCATTTATAATTTTACTAACTTTTTTATCATTATAATCAAAAGATTTTACTATATCTTCGTAAGCTAAACCAGCCTCATTAATTTTTTGATCGATTTTTATTATTTCAATATCTTTTTTATTTTCTTCTGCTAACATTATTTTTGATTCTTTTAAGTGAAAAAAGGCTTCGTCTAGTGTTTTTGAAATTAAATCTTCATCTTTCTTATTTTTTATAAGTTCTACTGTCTCAAAAATTTTTTTATCAGCAATCAACAAACAAACTTCAGATTTATTTTTAGAGTTTTGGCTTAAATCAACCCAGAGCTTATCTCTCATTTTTTTTATTAAATATTGTTTATTCTCTGGTCCAATTCTACTTTCAGGAACTTTATATATTTTTAGTATCTCTTCGCCATTTTCCATTTTTTTTACATATTCAATAGGAACTTTTCTTAAATCGTCTATTTCTTTATCTTTTGCCACAACATCTAGACCTGTTATTACTAAAGATCCAAATAATATTGCTAAACTAGTTATTAATACAAAAAAACGGCCAAAATATTTTAAGGATTTTTCTTTGGACAGGGAAATCATTAATCTATTCTATCATTTAATGGTGAAAAAATGCTTTATGTAGTCCGATTTCTTCATTTTTAATCCTATTTTTCATATAGAAAAACTGTGGCCAAAACACCAACCAATTAACCACCCTATCAAGAAAAATACTATTTTTAAGCCCTCCCTTTTCAAGGGAGGGTAGGGTGGGTTTTAAACTATAACCTGTCGCTACATATTTTTTTGCCCAGTCATTTGTCCTAATAAATCTCTCATAAGTTTCATTTTTGTTTATCAATGGTCTTATCAAAATCAAGTCAATCGCATTTTTTAAGTTTTGTTTTTCTTTAATCTGGATTGATTTTTCATCTAGCCATAAATTAAAACAAAAATCATCTTTTTTTTCTTTTTTATTAAATTTACGATGTGGAATCTTATTTTTTTTAATGAAAATTCTCAATTTAAGTCTATTAATCCATAATTTATCTCTTTTTGTAATTATGATTAAATCTATATCATCATTTTTTTTTGGATAACCAGCCGCCACAGAACCTGTTATACCTAAAAATAAAATATCTTTAAAATTTTCTTTAATTAATTTAGCCAAATTTTCTGCTTTTTCTATTTTTTTTTCTAATTCTTTATTTTTTCTTTTTATCTTTATTATTTGATAATTAACAATAGATATTGCTTTTAAAAATTCTTCCCTTGTATAAACTTTATTTCCTATCAATCTATAAAACAATTGATTCTTAGTTAGTTGACCTTTATATTTTTGGCTGTATTTAATTGTTTCTCTAATTGAATTAAAAATGTTCATCTTATCTATTTTATCTCAATAAACCACTACACTTGATATAATCAATCATTAAATGATCAATAAAAATTCCAAAATCTATCGTCTTTGGGAGATGATCCCTGGTTTTTTTGCCTGGATGACTATCCTTTTTCCTCTCTGGGGAGCTTTTGTTTTCCCTAAAGCAGTTGCTTATTTTGTCATTGGATTTTTAGTTTATTGGCTTTACCAATCATCTAAATCAGCCGTTTTAGCCATAATTGGTTATTTTAAAATCAAAGCCGCCAAAAAAACCAATTGGCAAGACAAGTTTCAATCAGATTTTAAATCTAATTGGCTTAAAAGAGGCGATATTAATCACGTTATTATTATCTCTTCCTACAAAGAACCAAATGAAGTTATCGAAATGGCTGTTGGTAGTTTAGCTGCTCAAACCAATATTAGTTTAAAAAATATTCATGTCATTCTCGGCCAAGAAGAAAGAGCTGGAAAAGAAAATAACCAAAAAACTATCGATTATTTTTCTAAAAAATATAAAAATATTTTTGGTAATTTGATTTTTACTGAACATCCAGCTAACTTGTCTGGAGAGATTGCTGGTAAACATACTAATGAAGCTTGGGCAGCTAAATATTTTAAAAAGCATTTTATCGACAATGGTAAATACAAAATGGAAAATCTTACACTTACTAGTTGTGACGTTGATACTATTTTTAATCCGCAATATTTTTCTGCTTTGACTTACCACTTTGCTTCCAGTCAAAATCGTTATTTTCGTTTTTGGCAGTCACCAATTTTTTGGCACAACAATATTAACCAAGTTCCTGGACCTATTAGAATTATTGGAATAATGGGAAATGTTATTCACATTGCTAATATTCAAGAACCAGATGGTCTCTTCTTTAATTATTCTTGTTATTCTTCTTCTTATACTTTAATTGACTCTGCTGGTTATTGGGATCCAGATATGATACCTGAAGATTGGCATATCTTTTTGCAAACTTTTTTTGCTAGCGGTGGTAAAACTGCAGTAGAACCAATCTTTCTTCCAACCGTCGTTGATGCTCCAGATGGCAAAAATTATTTCTCCGCTTTAAAAAATCGCTATAATCAATGTGTTCGTCATGCTTGGGGAGCAACAGATATTCCCTATGCGATAGAACAAGCCAGAATCCACAAAGAAATTCCTTTAGTTACTCGTGTTTTAAGAATTTTTAAATTAATTCAAACTCATTTAATTTGGTCTAGTAATTGGTTTATTCTTACTTTAGGTACTTCTCTTCCAGTTATACTTAACCCTAAATTTTTTCAAACTGCTGTCGGTTATAATCTTCCTAAAATTTCTAATCTTATTTTAACGATTTGTTTAATTCCCTTGTTTATCTTAATATTTTTAGATTGGAAGCTTCGTCCTGTCCACCAAAAAAAAGGTTTCAAAAATATTATCAAAAATATTTTTCAATGGCCATTTATGCCTTTAGCCACTCTAGTAATGTCAGTTCTTCCAGGTCTTCATTCTCATACTAGACTTCTCTTTGGGAAAAGGCTCGAATATAAAACCACTACCAAAAAACCTACTCTTTGAGGTATCATTTAATTAATGTATAAAACATTAATCAAATACAGATACTGGATCATCATATCTTTAGTTTTTCTTGTATTAAGAATACCTTCCCTTTTTGAACCATATTGGTATGGCGATGAAGCCATTTACCTAGCTTTAGGTCAAGGTATTAGAAAAGGGCTTACTCTTTACAGTCAAATTCATGATAATAAACCTCCATCTCTTTATTATTTAGCCGCTTTCTCTCAAACTGTTTTTGGTTTTAGACTTCTTCTTTTGTTTTTCATGATTCCAACTATTTATTTTTTTAACCGTCTAAGTCATTTTTTTCTTTCTTTAAGAGCTTCAAAAATTGCTACCTTTATTTTTTTAGTTTTAACCTCAATTCCTTTTTTTGAAGGGAACATTGCCAACGCTGAAGTTTTTATGCTTTTACCAACTATTATAGGAATTTTATTGTTAACTAAATTAAAACCTGGGTCTCTAAAAATTATTATCTCTGGATTTTTATTAGGATTAGCTTTTACCATAAAAATTCCCGTTGCTATCGAATTTGCTTTTCTTTGTCTTTGGCTTTTTATAGATGATTTGACTTCTTTTAAGAAAACTCTTTTAAATATCAAAAATATATTTATTTTTTCAGTTTCTTTTTTGTTACCAATAGTTATTTTTGCTATTTATTTCTATTTAAAAGGTGCTTTTGAACCGTTTTTAATTGCTAGCCTTCTTCAAAATTTTGGTTATATTTCTTCTTGGTCAACAGGAAATCAAGCTTCTTCTCCAGCCAGTGGGGGAATTGTCCTTAGGTTTGTATTTTTATTGATTGCTTGGGTTTTTATTTATATACTAAAATTTAAAAAATTTATTTCTTCTAATTTTTCTTTTCTTTTATTTTGGTTTTCTTCTACTATTTTCGGAGTTTTATTGTCTGGCCGTCCTTATCCTCATTATCTAATTCAAGCAGTACCACCTTTAGTTTTAATAATAATTCAAATTTTTAATTTCAAAGAGAGAAAAATCCAATTTATTTCTTTATTTTCTTTATTATTTTTTATTTTTGTACTTTTTAAATTTAAATTTTATTTTTATCCAGTTTTTAAATACTATTCAAATTTTTATTCTTATTCCGTTGGTAAAAAATCAACTTCAGATTATCGAAATTATTTTGGTTATCAAGTTAATAATAATTATGAAATTGCCGATTTAATCAAAAAAAATACTAACTTAAATGACAAAATTTTTGTTTGGGGTGATGATCCTTCTGTTTATTCCCTTTCCAATCGTCTACCTTCTTCAAGATATACAGTCGCTTATCATATTCTTGATTTTAATGGTTACCAATCGACCATGGATAAAATCAAAACCATGTTACCTAAGTTCATTATTTATCACCAAATGTCAAATAGATCTTTTCCAGATCTAGATAATTTTATAGAAAATTATTATTATATTGCTGATAATATTGGCAATGCTACTATTTTTAAATTAAGATAACTATGCCTTTTTTAAAATCATTTTTTTCTCAAATATCTCTTCTTGGTAGTTTTTGGCAAGAGAAAATTAACCATCATCTTTTTAGGTGGAATCTGGTTTTAATCATTTTTCAGATTATTATTTTAGTTTTTAAATTTAACAGTTTACCAACACATGTCCCTCTCTATTATTCTTTACCTTGGGGAGAGAACCAATTAGGGGCGGCCTCTTCTCTTTTTTTATTGCCAACTTTTTCCATTGTAGTTCTTCTTATAAATAATTTAATTGCCACCCTTTTCTTAAAAACTATTCCTCTATTTTCTCGCTTATTGACTGTTTTTTCCTTAGTTTTTTCTTTTCTTTCAGCTATTTCTCTTACTAGAATTATCAATCTAATTTCTTAATATGCCACTTTCTTTTATACTGGCCATTATAATTTCCGCCGGAATTTCTTTTTTATTAACTCCACTTATTAGAAATTTTTTTATTTCTAAAAACTGGATCGAAAATCCAAAAGAAAAAGACAAAAAAACCCATAATGCTACAGCCTTATCTTCTGTCCCTCGAGGAGGAGGGATCCCTATTTTTGTTGCAGTTTTAATTACGGCAATAATTTTTTTGCCTCTCGATAAACACTTAATTGGAATTCTTACTGCTAGCTTCATTACTTTAATAATTGGTCTTTTTGATGATGTCAAAGATATAAGTCCAAAAATAAGATTATTATTTAATATTCTGGTTGCTTTAATTATCGTCGCTTCTGGTATCGGTATTGCTTTTGTCTCAAATCCTCTTAATGGTGGGGTTATCGATCTTTCTTTTTTAAAAATAAATTTTAGTTTTTTTGGTCAACACAGTATTTGGGTTATTTCCGATATTTTAGCCGTTATTTGGATTATTTGGTGTATGAATATTGTTGGTTGGGCTACTGGTGTTGAAGGTCAACTTCCTGGTTTTGTTTCTATCTCTGCTTTTTTTATTGGTCTTTTAGCTATTGGTTATTCAACAGATATTGCTCAATGGCCAGTTATTATTTTAGCTGGTGCTGTTTGTGGTTCTTATCTCGGTTTTCTTCCTTTCAATTTCTTCCCTCAATCAATCATGCCGGGTTATAGTGGGAAAAGTCTTGGAGGTTTTCTTTTGGCTGTCTTGGCCATACTTTCTGGAGCTAAACTAGCCACTCTTGTTTTTCTTCTTTCTATTCCTATGCTCGATGCTGTTTATACAATTATTAGAAGATTAGCAAACAAAAAACCTATCTATTTAGGTGATGGTAAACATTTTCATCATCAACTCCTCAAAGCTGGATGGTCTCGTCCTTCTGTTGCTATTTTTTATTGGGCAATAAGTTTAACTCTAGGGATTCTTTCTTTATTTCTCAACAGTCAACAAAAACTTTACTTTTTCATAGCCCTTTCTTTTTTGATTTTCGGCTTGTTCATTAATTTTTCAAAGCATAAGTAGACGAAATCCATCCATTTTTTCCATTACCCAAGTCTATCTTGTACCATTCAGTTTTTTCTTCTAATAAAGTATAGCTTTCCCCAGGCTTAACTCGAGTTATTTCAATCCCAGAATTTGAATCTTTATCTCTAACCCTAAGCCATCCAGTCTCAGTTTCTTTTATTGTTATTTTTCCAGCCATAATTAAACTGCTAATCGTTGATTCTTTTTGATAGTCAATTATTTGATCAATGTTGTTTTTTTCTATTGCCAGTTTTGCGTCTATTATCAATTGGTAGCCATTAATAGATTTCATAAACACATTCACATCTTTATATCCAGGCAAAGAAACAGATAATTGTTTATCTCCTTCGCCAATATCGTTTATCTTTATCGGAGATATCCCTTTTGCTTGTCCATCCACCTTAACCGTTGTTTTATCTGGATCGGTGTTCACTAAAAGTGAAGATTTTTTATCTCCAGTTTTTTCCAAATATAAAATGTATCCACTATCTCCATTAATATCATCACCAAATTGCCAATCTATAACCGTATTAATGTTATTTTGTAAATCTATTTTTCTTTTCCACTCTTTATTTCCAGCAACTAATTTTATTTCATTTTCTCCAGGCTTTAGGTTGATATTTTTATAAGGAGTAACTCCTACTTCTTTACTGTTTATATAAACCTTAGACACTGGAAAACTCATTATTTCCAATCCTGATTTTTTAGGACTAAAACTGCAAGCGCTCAAAAAAAAGGATGCAAAAACCAATATTAAAAATTTCTTTAGCATTATCTTCTATTTTAACAAGAAATAACTTTGTTAAGATTAATTAGTGACAATTAAAAAAAATAAATTAGAAATTAGAAAATGGAAACTAACCATTATTTTATTACTACTTTTCTCTACGATTTATTATCTACGACCTAAATCCTCATTTGCTCCAAGTTTGGAAAAAATGAAAATTTTAAAAACTGGTTTCATTTCTCTTCCAATTCAAAAAGAAACAGTTACTTTCGGTTTAGCAGGGGATCTTGGTCTTGGTCGTTATATAACCACCATTTCCAGATCAAAAAAAGATTTTTCTTGGCCTTTTCAAAAAATTTCTCCTTTTTTAAGATCAAATGATTTTAATTTAGCTAATTTAGAAAGCCCTATTATAACTAATTGTCCAGAGGGTTTAACTGGCACTTTCATTTTTTGTGGAGATCCCTCTTTTCTTCCCTATTTAAAAGAAAATAAATTTATTTTAAATCTCGCCAATAATCATATTTTCAATTACAACCATGATGGTTTCACTCAAACTAAAAGTTATTTATCAAATAATCAAATTGATTATTTTTATTCTCACAATTCCGACACTGAATTTATTAAAAAAGAAATTAATGGCCTTAGTTTTGGTTTTTTAGGTTTCGATTTCATCACTAATCCAAATTTAGACAAAATTAAGATAATTAATATGATTAAAAAATATGATCAAGAAGTTGATTGGTTAATAGTATCTCTTCATTGGGGAAATGAGTATCTTTTAAAACCAGAAACTTGGAGAGTCGATCTGGCCCATCAAGTTGTTGACGCTGGCGCTGATATTATTCATGGTCATCATCCACATGTTCTTCAACCAACTGAAATTTATAAAAACAAGCCAATTTTTTATTCTCTTGGCAATTTTATTTTTGATCAGAATTGGTCTAAAGAAACCTCAAATTCAGAATTTGTAATTCTAACTGTTGACAGAAAAAACATTTTAGAAACAATAAAAAAACCTTATACTATCAGATACAATTCCCAACCTCAATTTTTAGATTAATTAAAATTTATCTATTAAATTTCTCAAGTTACCGAACAAACCAATATTTATTTTTCTTTTAAATCCTTTTTTGTTTTTAATTATTTTTAAAACTTCTTCTGGGCTATCGGCAAATTCGTAAACTTTTCTTTCAATTTTGTCAAAATTTAAATTTTCTATTAAAGTTTCAATCGTGTTTTTCCAACAGTCTCCATAAAAGATTAATGGTTCATGTTTTCCGTATTCAAACTTAGCTTTTTCCCAAACTAAAGCCAACTCTGCCATCGTTCCAGTTCCTCCTTTAAAAACTATATGAGCATCAGCCAATTCTACTATTTTTTCTGTTCTATTTTGAATATTTTTAGTTCGGTAAATTTCGTCGACGTTTTTTTTATTAACAATTGCTGGTCCTTCATAATTTTTACCCATATCAACTTTTTCATCAATTATTACCGCTTCCACCTTCCCGTTGACTGATTTTGTTCCCAAAGTTGAAGCCAACATCACTCCTGGTCCTCCACCATTTACGATAATATATCCATTTTGTGCTAACAATTTTGCTGTGTTAAAAGCATCGATATAATGCTGATCTGTTTCTTTTGCATCAGCATCTCCAAAAATGGCAATTCTTTTAATTTTTTTCTTAGTTATTGATAGCATAGTTTATTTTCTCCCAGTTATCATTAACATTACCATTAAAAATTATTCCTCCGCAACAAGCAATATCAGCTCCTGTTTTTTTTATCTTCTTAATTATCTCTTCATCAATTCCACCATCAACTTCAATTTTAAAATCCATTTCTTTTTCATTTCTCAATTTAATCAGTTTTTCAATTTTTTTATAAATTTTTTCTTCAAATTTAGCATTTTTAAACCCAGATTTTCTTCCCATTAACAAAACTATATTAGTTTCTTTTGGTATTTCTTCAATTTCAGTTTCGACATCAAAAGCCAGTCCCGATTCAACTCCCATATTTTTAATTTTTTCTATAAACTCTTGTTTATTATTCATAGCTTCCACTTGTCCAATAATTCTTGATGCTCCCACGAAATTACATTTTTCAATCCATTTAATTGGCTCTTTTACCATTAAATGTATTTCTAGTAAATTATTTTGGATTTCTTTTTCCATCTTATTCAGCAGTTCTAATTCAAAACTTTTTCCTTCACTAAAAAATCCATCAATTACATCAATTTGTAGCCAGCGTGTTTTATCTTTAATAAGCCTTATTTTAACTTCAGCCAAAGAAATTTCTTTTTCTAAAATTGTTGGTATTACTATCATTTTATTTTTCCGACATGGCAATTGCGTTTTCAATTAATCTGCAACTATACCCATATTCATTATCATACCAAGCTCCAATAGAAATCATATCATCAGAAATTACCTTCGTCATTCGAGTATCTATTATACAAGAACCGTTATTTCCAATAATATCAGAAGATACTAAGGGTTCATAAGATACTTTAAGTTTGCCCACTAATTCTGGTTCTAAACTAGCTTCTTCAAAAAGAGAATTAATTTCTTCTATCGTAGTTTTTCGAACCATTTTAAAAGTTAAATCAGAATAGCTACCACAAATAACGGGAACTCTAATTGCAGTTCCTGCAAATCTTCCCGCTGCCGCTGGATAGGCTGCTATCACTGCTTCAGCTGCACCTGTCGTTGTGGGTACTATATTAATTGCTGCTGCTCTACCACGTCGTGGATCTTTACAATTTCCATCAACTATATTTTGATTAGTAGTATATGCATGAATTGTTGTTAAGGTTCCTTCTTGAAATCCGATTTTTTCATCAATTAATTTAACTATTGGAGCCACACAATTAGTGGTACAAGAACCATTAGAAATTAGCTTTTCTCCCTTATATTTATCCCCGTTAACCCCCAAAATATAAGTTGGAATTGTTTTGTCTTTTGCAGGTGCACTAATAATTACCTTTTTAGCCCCAGCTTTTATGTGCCCCAAAGCCTTGTTATCGGTAAAAGCTCCAGTACATTCCAAAACCACGTCGACATCATAATTTTTCCAAGGAATCTTTAAGGGATCTATTTGTCCTAAAACAGGTATAGATTGATCAGCTACTATTAATCTTCCAATTTCCATGGCTTTTTCTGGACCAGAAAAAGAAACCTTCCAAGGTGATTTTCCATAAACAGAATCATATTTAAATTGCATTGCAAAAGTTTCTACATCAAATCGACCATCAGTATTAATAGCAGCCACTTCCACATCGTATCTTTCAGCCAATATTGCTCTCAAAACCACACTTCCAATTCTTCCGAATCCGTTTATTGCCACTCTTATTTTTTTATTTTCTTTCATAAATAATTCTATATCATCTACGATCTAACATCTATGATCTAACTCCAAGCGGGGAGAATAACTTTAGTCAAAAATTCCAACATTACTCCACCACCAGAACAAATAAAATCAATTTTATTTTTTAATCCAAGTTTAGAAATTGAGGCGGCTGTATCTCCTCCAGCAATTATTTTATAACCATCAGATTCTGCCACTGCTTTGGCTATTTCCTCTGTTCCTTTTCGACAATTTTCTTTTTCATAAAAACCCATTGCTCCGGCCCAAATAATTGTTTTAGCTTCACTAATTTTTTCTTCAAATTTTTTAATATCCTCATCACTCAAATCCAATCCATCTTCCCTCAACCCCGCCCAAATTATTTTTCCACTGACATCTGAAATCTGAGATCTGAGATCTGATTTAGGCAACTTACCACCTACAAGTATCCAATCCGCCATTTCTGCTAATTTATCGATATTTTTTAATTTATCCTCTTTAGCTCCACCTAAAATTATCACCATTGGTTTTTCTTTTTTCTCTAGAATTTCGTTTATTTTCTCCACTTCTTCCATAAAACTTAAACCATAATAAGTTTCCATTTCTTTGTGTAGTAAAACTGATGCTACTTTTCGGTGAGCCACTGCAAAAGCATCATTTACAAAAATCGAACAATATTTTCTCAATTCAGAAAAGAGGGAACTTTCACCAATTTCTTCTTCTTTATAAAATCTTAAGTTTTCTCCAAAAATTATTTCATTTTCACTGATGGCTTTTTCTATTTTTTCTCCATCTTTAATATCGTCAACAAAAACATTTCTTACACAATCACCGCCACATTCAGCTTCTAAAATTTCCATTAACTCCAAATAAACCGATTTTAAAGACAAATCTGGTTTACCCTCCGAAGCCTTAGCGAAAAGGGGTCTACCTAAATGTCCCACTATAACTATTTTATTTTTTCTGGCCAACAGTAATTTAATCGTTGAAATCGATTTTAAAAGTCGACTATTATCCAATATTTGCCCATTATTTATAGGTAAATCAGCATCTATCCTTAAAATTACAATTTTATTTTCGCCAATGTTTTTAACTGAGTTTAGTTCTTTCATATTCTTTAATCTTATTAATTCTTCGAATAAATCTTTCTTCACTAGAAAATACAGTTTCTAAAAAAGTTTTCGCTATTTCTAAGTTTGTTTCTTCATCAATTAAATCTGCCGATAAACATAAAATATTAATATCATCGTCAGTTTTTGCTATTCTGGCCTGTTTTTCACTAGTACAAAGCCCAGCTCTAATTCCATCTACTTTATTGGCTGAAACACAAACTCCAACCCCAGATCCACAAATTAAAATTCCCCTAGCATTATCTCGAACCACTTTTTCTGCCAATTTTATAGAAATTTCACTGTAGTCGTCTTCCAAACTACGGGTTTTTACTCCCAAATCTTCAATCTGATATTCCAACTCTCTTAAAAATTCCACCAATTTTTCTTTTAATTTAATTCCTCGATGATCAGCATCAACATAAATTAGACTCATAGTTTAATATATCACTATGAGCACTATTTTGCTTCAAGATCAGCCATTTGAATATCAAATAAGTCGTAAGGGGATTAGATCTATTCGCTTAAGATTAATTTCTAAAACCAGTTTTCAAATTTCTTGTCCTTATCTCACTCCAGAATTTTTAATTCAAAAATTTATAAAAAATAATTCCACTTGGATTATTAATCATGCCGCCAAAATTAACCATAAAAAATCAGTTTTAGGTCTAAAAAACCTCAAAATTCTCGATAAAATCTACGAAATTCAATGGATTAAAACCCAAAAAGATTCGGTAATAATTATAGAAGATGAACAAAAAATATACTCAAATATGGCTATCGAAAGTGAGAGTCATGCTAAAAAAGTTTTAGAATCAAAATTAAAGCCCTTTGCTCTAAAATTAATTAAAAAAGAATTAGTTTTATTGTCCAATAATTTTAATTTTAAATACGGTAAAGTTACTGTTCGTAATCAAAGCTCGCGCTATGGTTCTTGCTCGGCTCATGGCAATTTAAGTTTTAATTGGCAAATAATTTTTTTCCCTTATTCCCAATTTCAACATATTCTCTTACACGAATTAACTCATATTGACATCAAAAATCACTCTTCAAAATTTTGGGATCAATTAACTATCTACGATCCAAATTGCAAAAAAAATAATCTCTGGCTTAAAAAAGAGGGTACTAAACACTTTTTATTTTAATCTGACATCTGAAATCTGAGAACTGAAATCTATTTCCAGGCCCACTGGGCAATGGTCTGATCCTTCAATATTAGGCATAATAAATGCTGATTTAACATTATTTTTTAACGATTTATCAACAAAAAAATAATCAATTCTCCAACCCACATTTCTTTTTCTAGCTCCAGTTCTTTGACTCCACCAAGAATAATTATTTGGTTCTTTATTAAACATTCTAAAAGTATCTACATATCCATTTTTAACTACTTTATCAATCCATTTTCTTTCAATTTCTAAGAATCCAGAAATATCTTCATTGTCCTTAGGTCTGGCTAAATCTATTTCTTTATGAGCGGTATTCACATCACCACAAAAAATTATTTTTTCTCCCTTTTCTCTTAAATCATTTATATATTTTAAAAAATATTCATAAAACTTCATTTTATAATCCAATCTACCCTTGTCTCTTTTACCGTTTGGGAAATAAACATTTAATAAAGTAAATTCATCAAATTTTGTAATTAAAACTCTGCCTTCATCATCCCAATCATTATCTCTGTCGCCAACAATAATACTTTTTGGTTCAATTTTACTAAAAGTGGCCACTCCAGAATATCCCGCCTTTTCGGCTGGATTCCAGTAACTCTCATAATTAGTTGGATAATCAAACCCCAATTCCACTTGCTCTGGCCTAGCCTTAACTTCCTGAAAACAATATATATCTGCATCAATTTCCTTCATTTTGTGCCACAAACCCTTTCTAACTGCTGCCCTCATGCCTGCCAAATTCCAAGAAATTATCTTCATCTTCATAACTTATTCTATCAGTAGTAGAATTAAGTTATGAAAATCGATAAATCTCTCACCCCAGTCATAATTGTTGCTGTTGCTATTATTTTTTCTGCTCTTCTTATCTCTCGTACAGGCATCTATATCAAAAACACTGGTGGAGTTGAATCCAACGGTAAAGTTTCTAATACTATTTCTGTTACCGGCGATGGCAAAGTTTCTGCCAAACCAGATATGGTTCAATTAAACATATCTTTTCAGGAAACTGCTCCCACTAGTAAAGCCGCACTAGACAAAGTCAATCAAAAAATAGATTCCGCTCTGAAGCTTTTAAAAGATAATAATATTCCCGATTCCGACATCACTACCAACAATCTTAATGTTTACACTGAATATGATTATTCTAATTCAACTCGTAGAATTATTGGTCAAAGAGCTTCTCAGACGCTTGATATAAAAATTAAAAAAATAGATACCAAAGCCACCAAGGCTACTAAAATTATTGATGAATTATCCGCCATCGATAATCTTCAAATAGGTGGAATTACTTTTGATATTGAAGATAAAACCAAATTTTTCTCTGAAGCTCGAGAATTAGCCTTCAATAAGGCCAAACAAAAAGCCGAAGAATTAGCTAAACTTTCAAAAGTTAAATTAACTAAACCAATTTCTATTTCTGATAGCACTTATGATATTACACCTGCTCGTTATACTACAAATGTGGCTCAATTAAAAACATTGAGTATGGGTTCTGGTGGTGCTATCGATTCTCAAATTTCGACTGGTGAAATGGGAATTTCAGCCAATCTTTCAATTCTTTGGGGAATTGAGTAAAGTTAACTTTCTGATATAATAAATCCACAAAACCAGAGGAAATAAAAATATTATTTTTCTTAGTTTTTGTTTATCAAAAATAAATTTTGATAATTACCAGCGGGAGCCGGACGGTTAGGCATTAGTCTGTAAAACTATGTAAAGCAGGTTCAACTCCTGCCCGCTGGACCAAGTGTAATTTTGATTCGTTTTCATTTTCTTTTAATTGGAATATAGGCTGTAATTTAGCGGTTCCATTGACTAATTCATCGTATGTTGGAAGCTCCTCAAAAACCAGACCAAATAAGTATCTTCTATTGTTGTTATTCTCCTTACCTAACAGCAATTCTCCAGGGTGTTCCATTAAATATCTCCCATATCTTAATGCAAGCTTCACATCTGCCTCTTTATCTTCAGTAACGTTTCTTTGACCTCTCGCTTGCATAATTTGATTATCTATCTCTTCGAACTCTTCCTCGAATGCTTTTTTAACTACCAAACTTGTAGCCATTTCTATTGCTTCTAACTTACTTTTACGCTTCGTCATAAGCTCCAAAACATAACTTTCAGCTTCTTCACTATCTTTCATTGCCGTTTGCATTTTCTCTTTCCAAGAATCGATAAATGATGCCTCAAATAATTTTGTATATGAATTTGAAAACTTAAGTTTTTTCAAACTTTTAGATAAAACGTCATTTACATCATTCAGCTTCTTATGCCATCTTTTATGACCCCTGTCGCAAAAATAGGTTGGAAATTTTTCACCTGACCGACCAGTGGAAGCACTTGCCTTAACTTCTTTTTTACAAATAGGGCACAATAAGACAGGTTTATATGGATACAGAGGATTATCTCGCATTCTTTTATCAGGTTGGTTAACGTTTGCCCATTTTACGTTGCGTTTTATGTTAATACTTTTATCATCATTTTTTGTAATGTAAATTTTACCTTTATTAGCAGCATTAAATGTTTCAATATCAACTAATCCATCAAACATTACCGCCTTAACAGGCTGATATTTAGTCCATTTAGCAACAATTATTCCGCAATAAATAGGGTTCATGACCCACTCTTGGATTTTTTTAACAGTTATCTTAACCCCACCTCTCGTACCTATCTTCACTTTAGTTATTTTATCTCTTTTAACCATTAGTCTTGTTTTAAACCCCATTAGATTTATTTTTTCAACAATCTCTTTGTCTTGCACTCCAGACGCCCTCATCTCATAAATTCTTTTTATAAAATAACTTTCATCTGTATTTTCGGCAAGAGTATTTCTTATTCCATCTTCTTGTGTCTCCCTCTTTTTATTCATAAGCCCAAAAGGTGCTGGACCATTCCAATAACCCTTTTGTATGTAACGAATACCTGCCCCAATCATTTGAGTTAATTGATTTCTTACATATTGTAGGTTTCCTTCAGCCTGACTGACTTCATTAGCTTCGGTTGGTGATTGTTTACTCCAATCATATTCAAAACCTAAATCTCCTAATGTATTTATTTCCTCGCCAACAGATCCGTAAGTATCTTGAATTTTCACACCAATACTTGCTAATTGTCTTTTTAGATCAAGATACTCAGCTCCACCACCTCTATTAAATCTACTTAAATTTTTGACTACCAAATAATCAATTTTTTCTGGAGTATCTTTTCTTTCCTCACAATAATTAAATATCTTCCAAAAATACTCCTTTTCCGATTTTCTTCCACTTTCAACACATGGAAAAACTTCAACAAGTTGCCATCCTTTAGAGTCAATGAATTTTTTACATTGAAAAAGTTGATCATCCAAAGTATCACCTTTTATTATTTGTTTTGGATCAGACGCTCTAGCTAGTATTACGGATCTTGCCATTGTTTCCATTCTACTGTTTTTTTGAATCAATATCCAGAAATCCGATTCCTTCCACTTTTATTTTCTGGTCGATCACATCAACGCAGGCATCAGTTAGTCCTTTAATTTGTTTAAGTATTGTCTTAATTTGCTCGTCAGAATAGCCGTCACCTTGTTTTCCTAATAACTTCCTTGCTTGATCGACTTTCATTAAAGCGATTAAACATCGCTTTAGGTCATAGCACGAATCACCAACATGGCATAACTCAGTGATAAAAATTAGTTATCAACTTTTCTTAATGAGGACACAAATCTTTTATAATATCTCTCTAAATCTACAGGTTCAGGTGCCGAATTCACATCATAAGCCGAACCAAATTCATCAATATGTTTTTGAATAAATTTTGTCATTTCAGTCCAAGAATTCATGCCTCCTTTTTTTAATATCCAAGCAAAATGCCCCCATAGAACTGTGTTTGAATCTATTTTGGGTTTATTTATTTTTGGAAGGTTGTTTAAATTATGTCTTATCCATAATTTATTTTTTTTAATCCATTTCTTTAGTTCGTTGGTTGTAATTTTCTGATTAACTCTTATCGAACAATAACTCGAATCGCGGTCAGATAAACTATTGTTGGTTTCTATTTTTATTGAATCAATTTTATCTGGAACTGGCAATGTGTCTGTAAAAAAGGATGCTTGAATGGATATCAGCCAATTCTCTCCAAGTCTATATCTTCTGATTATTTTTTGAGCAGCCTTAACCGACATTAGGTAATTTTCTTGACCCAAAGAATAGAAAGTTTTAACAAGTTCATGAAGGTTTTTTAGTGAAGAGTAGTTATAAATTTCTTTTATACCCAAATCCTTGCGAATTGACAATATCTGTTCATCAAAACTTGCTAAAGCAGTCAATAAATAGGCCAATATCCAATCTGAATCATTATAGTCGCCAATTTTTAATCCTGGTAATAATGCGACTTTTTGTATATTCCAAATTTTTGAGACGACAGTACTGTCGGCTGGTTCTTTTTTGATTTTCATTTTGGTTCCTTAGCAATTTTATCAAACAGAATTGGAGCTACTTGAAATTTGCTTCATTTGCTCTTGGATTATACTTTCAATTTCCAAAGCTTCTTCTGTGGTTAGTGGTTTTGGTATATTATTTCTCATTGAACCTGATTTGGCCTTCACAACAGCCCTCAAGCCGAACTCTTTTGGCTGTTTCTTCTCAAGATACCATTGTGCTGTTTTGACCTCACCAAGGTTGTCAAAGATTGTTTTTCTGGCTTTAAGAATTGGATGTGCCTTAAAAGCTCTTTTTTGCTCCGAATACTCTGGATTTCTTTTCTGATAATCATACAATGTTTGAAGTCCAATTTCAGCGTAAAGACACGCCTCCCTATCACTACAACCCATCAAAAAAGACTGCTTTAATTTAGCGAGAGTTTCCGTAGTCATCGTTGTAGGTCTTCCAGCCATAATTTATTATCTCATTTTATAAGTTTAGTGTTATATTGGGGTTATGAATGAGGATAAAAATACTATAATCATCAAGCCAAGCATGTTTGTCAGTCCTCCGTATATCAAATGTCCAAAATGCGGTGGAAATGAGTATGGTGTTTTGATGATAAATTCGAAAGACTACAGAAGAAGATGTAATGGCTGTATGTATTCAGAATCATATAAACTTCCGGCTTTATCAAAAAAAATAGTATACATAGACCAAAATGCTCTTAGCAATATGATGAAGTCAATAAATCCTGAGACAGAGGCGTACAAAAAGGGAAATTTAGATCCTTTTTTCAAATCTTTATTTGAGTTATTAGATCGTCTTAACAAATATCAATTGATCATCTGTCCCGATTCAATAAACCATTATAATGAATCTGTTTCTTCCCAGTTTTACAAATCACTTCGTAGGGTTTATGAACAATTGTCACATGGCACTAGTTTTGAATTTCCAGAGACAATTAAACGCTTTCAGATACATAATAATTTTCTAGAGTGGTTAGGTGAGAATCCACAACCAATTACTAAAGATAATGTAATCCATGGTTCATTAAATGAATGGCAAGATCGTTTAATAGTATCGGTGGATATGGGATCTCAGACAGAAGATGCGGTAGGTAATAACGATTACAAAAATAGACTTCACGAAAATATGATTTCTGTTTTTGAAAGGTGGAAGACAGAAAAAAATCGTAATTTTAACGATTGGTATGAAGAGGAAAGGAATGCTATCGGCCCTGCTATATTAAGAACCTATGTGGAAGGATTTTTGAAGTATAGTCAAGAAGGTTACAATGAATCGACGCTTAACTTTATGACCTCATTTGTCTCCGTGTTATTTACAGAACTCAAATCAGTTTTAATAAAACGAGGATATAACGATGATGACGCACTTCTTAAGATAAGAGAGTATTTAAATTCAGATTATTTTAAAGAAACATCTTATCTAAAAATTTCCTCCATGTTATACGCTTCAATTGCAAAGTCAGCTGCTAATGGTAGAAAAAATCCTCCATCTCCAGGAATGGATAATGACATTGAAGTAATATCATCTTATTCAAACTATTGTGATGCGATGTTCCTTGATAAGGAATGCCATTCTTATCTTAATCAGCAGCCTTTAAAAAAAGAACTCGGTTTGAGTGATAAAACTTTCAGTGTGAATAATAAAGAAGATTTTTTAAAGTATTTACAATCAATTCTTGATGATTGTCCTAAAGAACACCTAAAACTCATCGATGAAGTTTATGGAAATGATTGGGGAGAGCCTTTTATTGAAATGTTTGAAAAAATAAATGAAGACTAAACCACAAGATTTTCAGCCTTTTATAAATAGAATGATGGCAGATCCTGAATTAAAAAACGGATTAGAGTCTGATCATCTCGATTCAGAACGCCAATATCAGCAATTTAAAGAAAATTTCTTAAAAGGCAAATGCTATTTATGTGGAGAAAATATAACCCGATGTGATTACGCAAAACCATGTATTCATTGGTTGCTGAGAGCTCATAAAAGGATAAAGAAAAAAAACATTGAAGAAGCATTAAAAACAAAAGATCTGAATCAGATTATCGCGTTTCTCCGTTGGGTGGCTAACAGTGATGAAAAACTCACTCAAATTAACGATTTTGAAGCATATGAAAAACGAGATGGGTTGTTTTACCAAGAGACAATTAAATATAAGAATTTAAACTGGACAATTTGGATTAAAGAAGGAGATTTAAAAGGTCATATTGGTAAACAAATTGATTTTCCTCATTATCATCTACACATGACTATTGATGGTAGAAATTTTATAAATTTTAGTGAAATGCATATACCGCTAAGTGAATATGATGTATTTTTCATCTACGCGAGGACAGGTAAATATCCTAACGTGGGGTTTACTGTTCCCCACGGTGAAAGCTTCTCAGATATTTTTAATTTTATACCTGAGGAAGAATTGTTAGACGGTATGGTATCGTCTGATGACGATATAAATGCACCGTTTCACTTGCAAACATTTGTTCAAGCAAAACCAGGAAAGTTAATAAAAGGTAGTGAGATTGCAAAACTTGTAAAAGAGCATAATGAAACAAAAGTACCAATGGCTGTACTATTGAAAAAATTAGACGCTGATACAAAAGTACTTGTTTCCCCAAATAAACTAATTGAACCAGTTCTTAGAGATGAGCCAAAGAGCGGAAGATAATTTTAAAGAGTACTAATATGTTTCTGCTGCTCTATCAAGCAATGTTTAAAGCTGATTTATAAACTCCAAAATAGTGTTTAATAATTTATTTTCCAGACTTAGTTCTATTATCTTGTTTACACAACATTTGACAATTACCTGCGACTGTTTTACCACCATCGTGCCAAGGTTTAATATGGTCTGCTTCCATTTCTTCAATTTCAAAATGTTTTTTACACCAAATGCAAACACCTTTTTGTTTCTCGTAAGACTCAAGTTTCATTTTTTCACTAAAGTCTCGGATGTTGAGATATTTTTCTTCATTAGTTAGTACATACCAATACACACCCTTTTTACTGTCAACATCTTCATCGGCAATCAATTGTGATATTCTACTCTCTAACTCTTCTACATTCAGCTTTTTGTCCTTAAAAGTATTATATAATTCACCCCACTCAATACCTTTCATTACACTTCGATATTTTGGAAAAGTTGCTTGTACCCATCCGATTATTTTTTGAAAATAATTCCACAATTCATCAGCCTTTTCACTGTTTTGATGTTTACCCATATAATCTTCAATCTTATTGTTGCTAATCCATCGAAGTGCTGTTTCTAAATACTCTTGGCGATTTAAAGCTCCACTTATGTAATTACTTGCTAAAAGGTACGCAGGAGCATTGCTTTTACTAAAATAGCGTTTTGCATCAGTTACCCAAGAGCCAGAATAAATTGCATTTAATAATTCCTGATTAGTAAGTTTTTCGCCTGCTGTATTGATAACTCTAAACCAAGCAAGTTTTTCATCGTGTGAGCCTTCACAAAAATACACCATCAACTTATAGTCCAAAATTTTTGTTTTCTCCTCATCTGTTAAGTTATCAAAGTACATTTGATAACCACGATTTATAATACTAAAATTTCCAGCTATAAAATTACAAATACTTACAGTACGTTGTTGTCCGTCAAGAATTTCAAAACTCTCGTCATTATTTTTTACCCAATACATAGCATTTAATGGGAAGCCTCCCATTACTGAGTTCATTACAGCAATTTGCTGTTCTGGTTTATAAATAAATTCACGCTGGTATTTAGGACGAATATCTAATTTACCACCATAACCTATTACACCTTCTTCATCACTATCTTTATAACCAGTAACCACTTCTCTTATTGGAATTTGATTTAGTTCAATTTTCATATTATTTATTTTTAATAATTATTCGTGCATAAGGGGGGATAAGATATTTACTATTGTCACTCGTGTAGTAAACTGATCCGTATGGTTCTTTTTCAACCTCTATTGCCAGAACACAATTTATCGCTCCACCATTAACAATTTTCCCATCTTTTGTATGTTTCTTCGGATTTATATAATCCTTATTTGGTGTGAAATTTTCTCTAGAATTACCTAATTCAACAATCTCAAATTGACTTGGATTGTATTTATCCAAAAAAGTAATAGGAACACCCATTAGTCCATTCCAATTCATAGGTATGTCTGCAACTTTAGAAATTTCTATCGCATCATAATTATCATATTTTGGATATTCTTCTGGATTATGTTTTTTATACAATACTATCTCTTCGTGGCGTTTGGTTGTATCTAGATTTGTAAACCACACAACGCTTCCCATACTAAAGTATTTAATACCATTTTCAACTTTCTTTCTCGATTCGGTTGGTATGTCATAGTCATTTGGAACCTGAAACCATTTTGTGCCACCATTATCATAACCAAGCCACATCCTGTTTTCTTTAATGAATCTGAATGTTTCCTTGTATGTTATGGCATTTTGGCTACCAAGAATTAAAAACTTTTTATTGTGTTCCATAAGTTGTGCGACATATTCTCGAAACAAACTAAATGGAGGGTTGGTGACGACTATATCAGCCTCTTCAAGTAATTTGACACATTCTTTACTTCTAAAATCTCCTGCATTGTAAATCCGATCACCCTTAAGTTTTACGGAAGCATTAGTATCATGTCTTAACAACCATTCAACGTCAGATAAGCCAGTAGCACCGTTTTTGTCCACATCAGGCACTTCGTTAATTTCAATTTTAAATGGTTCTTTATCGCTTAATCCTTTTAATCCTTCCATTTCGAACATCGGTAATTGCCCTCCAGTAATTGGCGAAGGTTTATAACTAGTGGCAATCAGTTTTTTTAGCTTTAATGAATTGAAATTAGCTGCAAAATACTTAAAAAAATTACTTTCAAATGGATCATCACAATTACAAAAGATTACCTTGTCTCGAAATTGATCTTTATAATGTTTAAGCTCCTTTTCAATATCAGCAAGTTGGGTATAAAATTCATCTTTCTTGGCGACACCTGCCTTATGTAAATTTCCACTTAAAGATTTATTTGTCATATTTATTTATGTTTATTAGTAAATTTATCTAAATCAGACTTACTTATTCTATATTGCTTCCCAGCTTTAATCGCTGAAAGTTTTTTAGATTGTATCCATCTGTAAACAGTTAAATAAACAACTTTTAACAATTTTGCCACTTCTTCGATTGAGTAGTATTGTTCTTTTTCTATATTAGTTATATTTATCATTATTTAACATATTTGGTTGATAATCAACTGTTAGTTTTTTTGAAAAAATACATCACTTTGTTAAGAATAGATTGAGTATATTTTCCATCTCGTGGAGTATAAAGAAAGTATCTTTACCCCAAGTTCTATTCCTACTCTGGTAAATCTTAATAAGCATAATTCAAAGCTAACTTTTCTTCAGGTATAATAGGCTTAAGAACTTCGTAGATGGAAATTAGGTTTGCATATAATTGGTTCCAACCTACCGACAGCTTCTGGACATAATCTAATTTTTTCTTCGAGTATAATAGGCTATGACGACTTCCTCACTTCTAAAATACAAAAATGCTTTGAGTCATAAAAAATTTGAATTCAAAAATTCTCCCATAATCAGACTTTCTAATATCAAAGATTTACCCGATCAATATGTCACCGATTTTGAGGGGATTGTCGATCCTTTTATTATTGATCAAGTAAAAATTGCCGATAGTAAGGCTTATCGTCGTCTTGGTTCAAAAACCCAAGTTGTTTTTTATCCAGAAAATCCTCACATTCGAGTTCGATCGACTCACACCGTTGAAGTCGGCAATCCAGCCATGATGGCCAGTGATATTTTAGGCTTAAACACTAATTTGGTTAAAGCTATTTGCGATGGTCACGACATTGGTCACGCTCCAGCCGGTCACATGTTTGAAACCGTTTCCAAAGAATTTGGAACTGAATTTAGACATGAAATTTTTAGTGTCATTATTGCCATTTTTCTTGAAAAACAGGGTGGTGGTTTAAATTTAACCAAACAAACTATTGAAGGTATTCTTAATCATTCTCGCGGAGCTGGAGATTTAACTACTGGCAGTAAAATTGATGAATATAATTTGGCTATGTATAGCGATAAAATTGCTTATATTTTTTCCGATATCAACGATCTCCACCGTATTAATAAATTATCACTAGCCGATTTAGCCGAAATCGATTCTATTTTTCCTTGCGATCCTAAAGTTTATAATGACCAACAATCTAAAGTTAATTTATGTATTAATGCTCTTGTTGAAGAAAGTGCCAAAAAAGGATTTGTTTGTTTTAAGGATTCTGAAGTTGCTCAAAATTTTTTGAAACTTAAAAATTACATGTATCTTCATTACGAGAGGTTAGATTCAGATTTGTTGAAAGAAATAATTAGATCTGTAATTAAAGAAGTTTCAACTATAAAAAATTATGATCCAATTTTAATTACTGCCTTGATGACTGATAGAGAACTAAGAATTCTCTATGAAAAGATTATAAGTTCTAAGACTATTAATATAGATGATATTATTGGTTTTGGTGTTGGTGAAATTATAAAAACCGGTATTCTCGACAGTCAGACATATACTAGTTTTGTTTCAAAATTAAAACAAAAATTAGATTAATACATATCCAAATATTGTCATTAGTTTAGTATTTTTTTATCAATAGTTTTCAAAAACAAAGCTAATAAATCTACTTTTATAGCTTTAATATGCCATATCAACCAATAGTCATCTTTGTTTAAATTAATTAATTAATAATTAAACAAAAACATGAAAAACAAAAAAGTCTGGTTTTCCGAGAAAGAGATTACTAAAATAATTGAATATCTTGAAAATAAAAATCAATTAGTTTTTCACTCAGGCAAAGAAATTTATCTTTTAGCTCCAGACGAAGATTACAACACTCTTTCTAAGGTTTCTATTTATCCACCATATAAAATAAACACAACAGAAAACGGTTCCATTCAATTAGAAACAGGTAGTGAAAGTAACTTTGCTTTTAATTATGTTTATTCCTTAAAAATTATGTTTTTAGAAGCTGCTGTTAAAATTGGTTTAATATAATGTTATAAACAATTATGTACTGTCCTTTTTGCCAAAGCGATCAGGTAATAGTCAGTAATTCTCGTCCTACAAATAAAAATACTCAGATTTGGCGTCGTCGTAAATGCTTAAAATGCGGTAATATTTTCACTGCTCGTGAAAAAATTGATATTTCTTATATTATTGTCGAAAAACGTGACCATCGTCATGTTAAGTTTTCCTATTTAAAACTTTATTCTGGAATTTACAATGCCCTTACTATTCGAAAAAGGGCTGATCAAGGCCAATCTGCTACTATTGCTGAAGAAATCACTCAAAAAGTTGAAGAAATTTTAATTACCCAAAAAATTAAAAAAATAAAAACCGAAGACATTATTAAATTAGTGGTCAAAACACTATCTAAAAAATATCCAGATGGTGCTTTGTTGTATTTTGCTTATTTTGAAAAATATTTTACCATTAATGAATATTTTCATAAGATAAAATTGATTCTTAAAAAAACTGTCTAGTTTTTGCTACAATGATCTTGTGTATCTTTCCAAACTTATTCTTCAAAATTTTCGTTCCCACACTCAACAAATTTTAGAATTTGATCAAAATTTAAATCTAATTATTGGTCCAAATGGTTCTGGTAAAACTAATGTTCTTGAAGCCATTTTTCTTTTGGCTGCTGGTAAAAGTTTCAGATCTAGTTCTCAATCAAAATTAATTAATTGGAATGATTTTTTTACCTCAGTTCGAGCTAAAGTTATCAACGATAAAAATGAAACTAATGATATTGAAATTAAGTTGATTAAAGATAGAACTGGGAAAAGTGTCTCTGTTTCTCGAAAATTTTTAATTGAAAAAGCTGAAAAAACCAGAAAAAAATACATTGGCATTTTTAAAACCGTCATTTTTCATCCAGACGATATTCGCCTCGTGGCCGGTTCTCCTGGTCGTCGCCGTGAATTTTTAGATGAAATTTTTCTTCAAACTGAGTGGCGTTATACTCAAGCTTTATCGCAATACAATAAGGCTTTAAAACACCGAAATGAGCTTCTTGGTCAAATTAGGGATTGCCAATCTAACAAATCAGAACTTTTTTATTGGGACCAAACTCTTATTAAAAATGCCAATGTTATTCATAATTTTCGTTTTTCTTTTATTCGTTCCGCTAATTCTTTTTTTTCAAATCATCCAGATCCTCAAATTAAATTAATTTTTTTAAACTATCATCCTTCAACGGTCACTGAAGACAGATTGGAAAAAACTTACCAGCTAGATTTACATCGCGGCCACACTCAAATTGGAATCCACCGCGATGATTTTAGTTTTAATAATGATCTTTTTTTAACTGAAGATAAAAATCTCGCCTTTTGGGGCAGTCGGGGACAACAACGACTTGCTGTTTTGGCCATCAGACTGGCTCAAATTAATTATCTAGAAAAAACTTATTTAGACAAACCAGTTTTACTTCTAGATGATATTTTTTCCGAATTGGATCCAAATCATCAAAAATTAGTCGTATCTTTGTGTAAAAATTATCAAACTATATTTACTGCTGCCGAACCTGAAAGTACAAAAATCCTTTCCACTGCCAAAATCATCCAAATTTAACTAAACTTACCTAGTGCAAATTCTAATTTGGTGCTATATAATAACCTCACTGCCTAAATCAAGGCAAAGTTGTTCTTTAAAATTAAGTTCACATTTTTTTTAGAGTCAGAAACTGTTAGTACCAGAAAGAATTTCAAAAAAATTTTTTTCTGATTGATTTTTAAAAAACCAATCGCTTTCGAATTTATTCGAATGTTAGTACTAAGAGTTTGATCGTGGCTCAGGGTGAACGCTGGCGATGTGCCTAAGACATGCAAGTCGAGCGGGATTTGTTGTTTACACAGAGAAACCTTTACAGTAGGTAAATCTGTGTAAATAATAAGTTTAGCGGCAAACGGGTGAGTAAAAAGTACAAATATGCCTCTCTGTAGGACATAGCCCACCGAAAGGTGGAGTAATTTCCTATAGTACCTCCGGGTTAAAGACGTAAGTCGCGGAGAGAATAGTGTACTAACTACCAGCTAGTTGGTGGGGTAATGGCCCACCAAGGCTATGACGGTTATCGGCTCTTAGCGGAGAGTCCGACACAATGGGACTGAGACACGGCCCATACTTCTACGGAAGGCAGCAGTTAGGAATTTTGCACAATGGACGAAAGTCTGATGCAGC
>JAQVSI010000025.1 GCA_028700625.1 Candidatus Shapirobacteria bacterium | reverse complement strand
TTTAGGACAATTTTTACCCGAGCAATATCGGGAAATTTATCCACTGTTAATCTCGGAAACAATTGAAATGGTAAAAAAAGCGAGTGACTCTCTTTCCCCTTTTCGTGAATAATGTTATAATTCCTCAGTTACCATATTATAGGTTTTAAAACTAAATGACACCGGAAAAAAAGAGTGAATCAATTGTTAATTTACCTCCTAAGCTTAAAAAAGCTATAGCTGGAGGTTTGATCACGATTGGCTTGGCAACTGGTTGTAATGTGTTAGTGAATGCTTCTCTGCCTGAACGACCAATTATCACCGAAACCAGTGCCCCTTCTAAAGATCCAGAAAATACTGATCCGACTCAAGTAGCGACTAAATTAGCTCCTCCGGGAATTACTGAAACGGTGATTAATCCCCCAGTCAATACCCACGAGCCGACCGCGACGGCGACAGAAATGCCAACGCCGACCGAAATTCCCGAAAAATATCCTATTGACCTGGAGAAATTGCACAATTTTCCTGAAAGTTATGAATATATGGTTAAAAATTTGGATGAGTTTGTCGAAGCTCCGGATCCGTTGGAAGATTTGGGGGCTTTTAGAGAATGGGTTGGAAAATTAGAAATTACTATCGGTGATTATAACAATAGAGAGGTAAATTATTTGCCGGAGAGTGTTGGTTTTTACCCAAAGTATTATAGCGCCGATTCCTTCTTATCGCCAAATAGTCTAGTAGGAAACCCGGAAATAGCTTATTTTAAACACGGAAGTGAGATTTTTCCAATGTTGGGACTTAATGTATATTATAAAGATGGTGGCTTTGTGAGGACAATGATGGTGATTTTATATAATGGTAATGGATCACCTGAAGGTAAGGGGGTCATTGATACTTTAGGTAACGGTGGTAGAATCCGGACAATCCGGATTTATAACACGAAGGATCCATTTTATTCACAGGTTGTCATTGAGGCTTATAAGAAAGGGTTAGTACCAACAAGGGATGAACTTGATTATAATCAGGTTGTTTTTGGAATGGGGACAATACAGACGGAAGAAGGTTTTCAGAAAATGATTAACGGCAATTAGAGATTGCCTTTTGAGGTAAAGGTGTATTAGAATGAATTGATGATAAGAAAGAAGTGGTTTGGATGGGGATTATTAATATTGTTGGCTTTGGGAATAATTGTTTTTTGGATGAGAGGAGCTTTGAAGACAAACTTAGTTGAGGTAGAAGAAAAAACAGGTGGTGAGTTGGAAAGAGTAGTTGCGGTGGAGGCTGGCAAGGAGCAGGAGTTAAAACAAATTATGGGGATAGTAGATAATTGGGATGCTAAAAGTGGTAAGTTGGTATTTATGGAAGATAAAGTAAGGCACGAGGTACTAGTAGACCCTGGGAATATGAGAGTTATGGTCAACAGCTTAAAGGAAAAGGGTAAAGATTTGGTGCTGAGTAGTAGAGAAGATTTGAATTGGACAGGAGCTTTTTGTAGGGGTGATATGGTTGTTTTAAGGATTAGCTTAGAAGACGAGCCTGTATTTATTATTAACAACGGTTACCGCCGTTGTGGTTTTAAAGGCGAATGAGAAAGCTAATTGGATTTATATTAATACTGCTTTCTTTTTTCTTTGTATTAGATATTAAGGTAAGGGCTGACTGTGGGTTTTTTCATGGTATATGTGGAGGTACCTGTACTGGAGGGACTTGTCAAGTTGAATATGTTAATTTAAATTGTGTTTGTGTTGTTCCTCCAACTGCACCACCTCCTACTTGTTATAAAAATGGACGTACATGTAGTAGGGATGATCAGTGTTGTAGTGGATATTGTGCTGAAGGAAATTGTGCCACTCGACCAGTAGCAACTAATACTCCTACTTCGATTCCTTGTGATATTGATATGAATAATGTCTGTAATACTCCCAACCCTGATTGTGTTTCTACGTGTATGGATTGTGATGAAGACTATGTTGGCGCTAGAAAAAAATTTGGAAATTGTTATACAACTGCAACGTGTAGAGATAATCTTGAAGGTCCTTGTTATGTTTACTCAAATTTACCTGACTGGATGAATTGTGGTTATTGTCCACCGAATTCAAACCCAACTCCAACTCCTTTTTGCCAGCAATATATTTGCTATGAGATGAATACAATTGAGTTTCCTTACGCCAATTTTGGCGGATGTGCGAGTGGGATTGGTCATTGTGATAATTGTGGCGGGGTGGATTGTGGTACTTGTAGCGGAGGTGCGACAACTCCGGTACCAACCCAAGCTTCCTGTACCCCCGATTGTATTAATCCCACAGTGTCTTCGTGTATTACTACTACTTGCTATAATGCAACCTGTTTGGGAAATTGTTACCAATATTGTTATGGAATGATGCCTGGTGATTGTAGTTGTGCAAATAATTTGTGTAGTACACAAACTTGTACAGGCACCTGTAATGAGACATGTACCGGTCAGTTAACTTGTGCTCCGACGACACTGGACAGATTTGAAATTAGAAGAAATGATGGTTCTTGGTCATTTACTGATGGAAGAAGTCCGGGCAGAGATATCACTGATGCCCAAAATAGATTACACATTTGTGATTCTTTTTTGAGTGACGAAAGTCCAAATCCTAGAAGTGTAGTCTATGTGGCTTGGTTAAATAATACTAATGGTTGCGGCGATATCGATGCTAATTCGGTAAAAATGAAGTGGCTGGGGAACAATGCAGAGATTGCGATGACTAAATTGGCTAGCTACCAAAGTGGGCCTTGTGCTTATACAGCAACTGTGACTTATCCAACAGATACCAATATACCCAGTGCTCAAGGTTTTCAGATTACTATGAAAAGCATAAGTGGTGGAGTGACTACTGATTGGACGACAGTTACTCCGGATTTGAAGCTTAAAGTATGGAATTGTCAGGTGCCGGTATCGGGAACACTTTACGATGGCAGCAGCGGACAGCTTTGTCCTGATGGTGGTTTTACTACACCTGGCAATGAATTAGGTTTTTCAAGTTTAGTTTTTGATAGCAGTTCAGACGATATAACGGCGATAGTCACTTCACCCTCGAGTTATGGTGGAGTAAATTTGATTTGGACTAAAAGTTATTTACCGCTTATTAATGGTGGTATCCCAGCGGGAAATATTGACGGAAATTTACAAGGTTCAAACCGAGTTACTAGAGTGACTGATTTGGGAACTGGACAAAGATTGTGTACAAGTAGCCAGATTGATTTATGGAATGGCCAAGTTTCTCCATATTCAGCCAATCCTATGGCACAAATTGATTTTTCCTTTATTCGAGATCAGGAGGCGTGGTATCAAGTAGTAGGTGCGGGGGTGAAATCTAGAACCTTATTACAATATGGAGTCCCGGTGACAGTTCTTCCAGAAACAAGTAAATTTTTAACATTGGGAGATGCAACTAGGGATAATGGTTTGGTATCGGCGACAAATTTTTTAAATATAAATGGTAATAATCTTAAAGATGATATGGGATCGCCAAATAATTGGTATATACAACAGAATACTAATGACTATGATATTTATAACTATAATTATTTTTATAACAATTTTTATGTTAAAGCGGGAGTTGGAGAGATACTGACAGATTGGAGTAACGCAGAGCCAGATAATATCTATTTTGTAAATGGTAATTTGAATATTAATTCTAATTCTCCGGTAGTAGATCCTAATACTCAGACAATGATAATAATTGTGAGAGAAAACATTACAATACAGTCCAATGTAACTCAACTTGATGGAATATATATTGCTGATGGCAGTATTACTGCAATAGGAGATAATTCAGCCCCCTTGACCATAAATGGAATGCTATATGCTGGAGGAAGTGTCGGATTATATCGAAGTTTTTCTGATAAAACAGTTAATAATACAACTCCGGCGGTAAAAGTAAATTATTCTCCGGGTTTAATCTTTAATTTACCTCCAGAAATAATGAGAATATTGTCTGGATGGAAAGAAGAATAAAAATGAAAAATAAAATAAAAAATAATTTAAGAAAAGGGCAGGTGGCAATAATTGTAATGCTTGTTTCGGCTCTACTGGTGACCGTGGGCTTATCTTTATCTAAAAAAACAACAGTTGAAACCAAAATTGATTATAACGAAGAAGCCTTAAAAAAAGCCTTTAATGCGGCAGAATCAGGAATTGATTATTATCTGGCCACTGGTCAAAAAACTTATGATTCAGATGATAATTTATCGGAGGCAAATGTGACGACCGAAAATATTGGAGACAATGGTAGTGGTATTTTAGACTTTAAAGAATTTACTCCAGCCAATGGAGTCCAGTATTTTTGGCTAGTCAATCATAATGATGATGGTTCTTTGGGAAATAATTATTTTAGTGGTTCTATGATTACTGTTACTCACGGATGGACTAGTAATTATGGTTCACTTGAGATTGGTGTTTATTATAAAAATGCTTTAGGAGTGTATGGAGTAAAAAGATATGGTTATAATTTTGATACTAGTTCTAAAGTATATAATTTTTCTGATCTCGGAAACGTGACAAATGTAACAATAAATCCTATACCATCAAATCCAATTTTAATGACAGTAACCCCAATTTTTCAAGGAGCAAATATCTCAATTAGTGGTAATGGCTTTACTTTCCCGGTTCAAGGAGAGAAGATAAATTCGGTGGGGTCGGCGGGAGTGGTTTTTGATGGAACTCAGGAAGAATCAAAAATTAATAAAAAACTGAGCATTGAAAGACGCTATAAGTTCCCCTATTTCTTACTTTCAGGGATAGTATCGGAAACCTCGGTCTTGAGTCAGTAAGAAGAATTGTATATATTTATATAATGAAAAGTATTGTCGGAATTGATATGGGCCTAGGGAGTATTAAGGCAGTGGCCCTTGATAAGGTTGGCGAAATAACTTCGCTGGCAGCGATTGGAGAAGTAAAAACACCAAATCAGGACTGGATGAAAAGTGAAGTTAATAAAAAAAATCTGGAAGAAGTAGCTGGGGCTTTAAAAAGTTTGATTAAAGATCTAAAAATTGGGAATCGGGCGGCCGTAGTGGCCCTGCCAGAATATGAAATTGTTAGTCGCCTGGTATCACTGCCCCCTCTTGAAGAAAAAGAGATCAAAGACGCCTTAGCCTTTGAGGCTGAAACCTTTGTTCCCTACCCCCTGGATCAAGTTTCGATTGACTACGAAGTAATTGAAGAGGATGATGGAGGGCGCCTGACCATTTTTGCCATTGCAGCTCGAAACGATTTAATTTCAAATTATTTAAAGATATTTAAAGCTGCGGGAATGGAGCTTCTGGCGATTGAATCACCGGCGGTATCAATGAGAAGAATTCTAAAACAAATAGCCACCGCTTCTGAAGCCACTATGGTCCTGGATATTGGCCAAAAATATTCGGATTTGATCGGATTTAAAGGTGGCAATATTTATTTTGCGAGATCAATATCCCTGGGAGGAGAATCAATAACTAGGGCCATCTCAGTAAATTTGGGCCTTGATATAGCTAGTGCTGAAGAATATAAAAAGGCTTATGGAATAAAAGAGATGGAACTTGAGGGTAAAATTAAAAGTGCAATTATGCCGGTATTTGATAGTATGGCGGAAGAAATTAGAAGGGCCATGGCTCTTTACAGTGAGAGTAATAATCACGCCATTGAATTGCTTGTTTTAAGCGGTGGTGGGGCTAAGCTGCCGGGCCTCGCCGAAGAATTTACCCGAATACTGGGAATCGAAGTTCAAGTCATTCAGCCTTTTTTGAAAGTTGACAGTCAAAAAATTGTTTCACCAATTAATTTAGAGGTTGATGGCTATCGCTTTTCGACGGCGGTGGGACTAGCCCTACGGGAGGGACAATGAAAGTTGGTGACAGTTTAAATATAAATTTATTGCCAAGTCAAGCCAAATTTCAGGCGGATAAAATTAAGCTCAAGAAAACTATCAGACACTATGAAATGATGGCCCTCGGGGGCTGGTTAGTTTTTTTGACTGGAGCTTTTATTTTATTTTTTGGGAGTGGAGTTATTTTAAGTAGTAGTCAAAAAAAATATCAGCAGGCGGTAAATATTTTTCAGAGTGATACGGAGGGAATTGTTTTGAATCAACTTTTGAAATATCGAGCCAAAGCTCTGGGACAGGTCTTAAATGACCGTTTTGAATATGCGGCTTCATTTGAAAAAGTGGCCTCAATTTTTTCTGATAAAGCCAAAGTTGCTGAATTTGAACTAAATGATAAAGATAAGAGTTTTACCATGACGGTTACGGCTAGTGATAGAGATGGAGTCGATTATATTGAAGATAGAGTTGAAGAAGTCAACCTGGGAAAGGTAGAGGGTGTAAAAAAGATTATTATTACAGGAGTAAACTATCAAGTTAGAGGTGAATGGTCAATTAATTTGGAGGTAATGATATGAGTAAAACGATTGAAGTATCAGATAAAATTTTTGGCATGGATAAGCGAATATTCTCTTTGTGGCTTGAGCCTTTCGCTTTGGCTTTGATAGTTTTTGTAAGTACTTTTTTGGTAATAATCCCCAAAATTAATGAAGGAATAGCAAAGCTTAATGAAAATAAGTCAGTTTTGGAAAAAACGGCGCAGGTGAATGAAAAAATCAGTTATTTGCAGACGATGGATCAGGAAGAAATTCAAAAAAATGCCCAAAAATTAGCATCTGGACTACTTCCGGAAAAATCTTCTTATTTACTTTTAAAAGTAATTCAAAATACGGCGCAAAAATTAAATTATAATATTGATGATTTTTCAATAAGTATGGGAGATGTTAAGGAGGAAACAGGTGAAAATATTATTACGACAAGCTTTGATAAAATTCCGATACAGATAAATTTAATTGGTCCAGCTGAAAATTATTTAGCTCTTGCTAGGGCTCTTGAAAGAAGTTTGCCGATTATGTCGATAAATGAATATGGAATGTCGTCTAAAACTGAAGGAGTGACAACGATAAAACTAGCAGTTAATGCCTATTATATGAAGGAAATAACTAATTTTAAGCTGGAAAATATTAGTCTTGCTGATTTGACTTTAAGTCAAGCTGAGTCTGATTTGCTTGCGACTATTGGTGAATACAGTGAACTTGATGTCAAAAGTATTGAAGGGGTAGGAGAAAGTGGAACTTTTGTAAAATACGACAGAGTTGACCCGTTTTTTACTCCTTAATTTGGAGTAAATAACGAATCTCGGGAAAAGCAAGATTAAGAAGAGTGCGGATAGATTTAATTATTTTGCCTTCTTTGCCGATAATTTGACCGATAATTTCCGGAGGAGCGCTAACTTCAAGGATAGTGAGTTCGTTTTCAAGGCGAGAGGTAATTTCAACCTCTTTGCTGTCAGAAACAACAGCCTTGATAATATACTCGGCGGCCTGCTCTATATCATTCATATTTATTCAGTGATATTTTCTTTACTAACTTCTTCTTTTACTTCCTCAGTTTTTACTTCTTTCACTTCTTCTTTAGATTCTTCTTTTGCTTTTTCGATTTTTTTCTCAATTTTTTCTTCTACTTTCTTTTTTTTCTTTTTTCGGGGATATTTGTCGGGATTAAGAAGTTTATCGACACCAGTGGTCAGCTGAGCTCCATTTTTTAGCCACTCGGCCATCTTATCCTTGTCAATTTGAAGAGTTTTAGTGGTTGGAGTATAAAATCCGAGATCATCAATAAATTTGCCATTAGCTTTACTTCGATCAGGGGCAACGACAATGCGGAATGAGCGTTGATGAATTTTACCAGTAGGTTTGAGTTTTATTTTTAGCATGGATGTGATTATATCAGAAAAAAAATCTAAAATCTAAAGTCTAAAATCTAATTT
>JAQVSI010000024.1 GCA_028700625.1 Candidatus Shapirobacteria bacterium | reverse complement strand
GTGCAAATATCAATCAGTCCAACACTGGCAAAAAATACGTAGGGGCGATTGATGTAGTACCGAGGATGACGAAAACCGAAATGGAATCTGCTATCACAGCCGGTAAATTTATTTTTAAAGTTGATACAGCACAAAATGTCACAGCGGTTTATGATATTAACTCTTTGACAACTACCACGGTCGATAAAGGGGCGCAATTTACAAAGAATAGAGTTATTCGTACTATTGATGGTATCAATAACGATGTTGTTGAAATATTTGAATCTAATTATGTTGGCAAGGTAAATAATAATGCTGATGGCAGGTCACTTCTTAGGGCAACTCTAATTGAGTATTTTAATGAGCTACAACGGCTAGCGGCTATACAGAATTTTGAGACAGATGATGTAACTGTATCCGCTGGTACTGATAGTGATGCGGTTGTTATTGGTTGCTATGTTCAGCCAGTGGATTCGGTTGAAAAAATCTATATCACAGTTAATTTATCCTAAGAAAGGAGGAATAACATATGTCTGATAATTATACAAGGTTAGCTGATACAATATCCTCTCATGAGGGTAACGCTTATGTAACACGAAACGGAAAAAATAGAGAGTTGTTTGAAATATCGTCTTTAAAGGCGCAGTTAGATTTGATTGTACAATCTAAAAGAATGCTTGGAAACAGAATGACCCAGCATAAGGTAATTGGGGCCGAGGGTACAGGCTCCTTAACGATGTATTTTATGAACAGTGAAGCACTTAACCAAGCTATAGATTATATAAAAAAGGGTGGTTACAGTGGAATTAAAATACAGGTAAAGAATGAAGACGCTCAGGCAACGGTCGGCAAGCAGGAAGTGGTTATGCTGAATGTGATATTAAACAGCCTTCCTGTTGCGGTGTTAGACGATGAGTCAGATGATCCTATAATTTTCGATACCGACTTTACTTATGATGATATTGAAAATCTTGAAAGCTTTGCTTTGCCGGAAAACTATAGATAAAATGGGAGCATAAGCTCCCATTTTAAAATTTAAAAAAGAAAAGAGGAATATAAATGAGTTCATTAAAAGCATTTTTGAATCCGATACAGGTAGAAAACAAAGAGGTTATTGTATCAAATAGGTTTATTGAAGATGGGAAACCGGTTCCTTTTACCATTAAACCGATTACACAAAAAGAAAATGAACAACTCATTAAAAAATACACAAAGAAAGATAAAAAAGGGCAGGAAATATTTAACCGTACAGAATATGTACAAGCCATGACCGCCAGTGCTGTTATTTTCCCTGATTTAAAAAATGCAGAACTTCAAAAAGCGTATGATGTATTGGGAGAAACAGAATTATTAAAGACCATGTTATACGCTGGTGAATACGCAGAATTAGCACAAGCAGCACAAAAATTAAGCGGATTAGATGATGATATAAACGAGGATATCGAAGAAATAAAAAACGCATAAAGCAAGGTGATGCAGAGTTTAATCTTGCTCACTTTGCACTTCAGAAACTTCATATTTTACCTTCTGTTTTGGCTAATATGAGCCAAAAGGAGACGGCTTTTATTTATGCCAGTATTCAATTAAGAATAGAAGATGAAAAGGCACAAACGAGAAAATTTAGAGTAAAGAGGGGGAAAAGAAGATAATGGCAACCCTCAGTACTATATTTAAACTTTTTGACGGTTATTCAACAACTGTTGATAAGATTAATAAGAAAACAGATGCGGCAACTAACAAAATATTAAAGGCAAGTGGAGCAACAGATAAATTTAACAATAAATTAAAAGCTACAGGTGCAAGTGCAAATACTGCAAGCAGTGGATTGGGTAAGTTTTTAAGTGTTGCCGCTTTAGTGACCGGAGCATTAAAGGGCATGAGTATAACGGATGAATACATTAATACGAGTGCCAGACTTAAACTCATTAATAAAGACTTACGAACTCAAGCAGAATTACAAAATAAAATATTTGCGGCTGCTGATAGGGCACGTGGATCATATTCCGATATGGCAGCAGCCGTAGCAAAAATGGGAATGCTTGCAGGAGATGCTTTTGACTCCAACGATGAAACTATAGCTTTTACAGAATTAATGCAGAAATCCTTTAGAGTTGGTGGAGCGTCAGCTCAAGAACAGCAAGCAGGCATGTATCAATTAACTCAAGCCATGGCTTCAGGACGATTGCAGGGTGATGAATTTCGTTCGATCAGAGAAACTGCACCTATGCTAATAGATGCAATTGCTAAGTACACGGGAAAGAGCAAAGGCGAATTGAAAGAAATGTCAGCACAAGGTACTATTACAGCTGACATTATAAAAAATTCCATGTTTATGGCAGGTGAAGACATTAATGATATGTTTGAAACCTTGCCAATGACATTCAGCGATGTTTGGAACAAAATTAAAAACAGCGGGACTAAAGCATTTGCGGGTGTCATGGAAAAAATAAACAAATTAATAAATACGGACGGGTTTGCAAGTTTTATTAACAAAATATCTATAGGCTTTGAACTTACGGCACAAGCAGCAAGTTGGGCTATTGATACCATTATAAATGGGTGGGATACTATAGGCCCTATATTAAAGCTAATAGGCGGAGCTTTGTTGATCAGTATTATAGCAAAACTTTGGGCTACGGTCCCTCCATTAGTAGCACAAGCAGCAGCCTGGTTAGCAATGTATTGGCCACTTTTATTAATAATAGGTGTTATTGCAATAATAATATCAGCAGCGAGACAATTGGGAGCTTCGTGGGAGCAGATATTTGGCGTTATAGGTGGTATTGTTGGATTATTCGTTACAAGTTTTTATAATGAATTTGTAAAGCTATGGAATACTGTAGCTGCTTTTGTTAATTTCTTCGGGAATGTATTTACTCATCCAGTTGCATCAACCAAAGCATTATTTTGCGATCTTACATCTACAGTAATAGGGTATATTGGTACTATGGCACAGGGTATTGAGGATATAATTAACAAGATACCAGGGGTAGAAGTAGATATTACTGGTGGCTTGGATGGATTAAAAAGCAAATTAGAAAATGCTTCGGCAACTATAAAAAGTGAAGCGGGTCTTGTTGAATATGTCAAAACTAAAGACTTTATGGATTACTCGGAAGGCTACACTAAAGGTAGCGATATGGGTAAAACGGTATTAAATAACTTAGATACCGCTATTAATACACTTACAGAATCTATATCTGATAAGAGTGATTGGAGCAATTTTGGGGATGATCCAACAACAGTTAATGGAACAGGAACTAACGGAGCCGTGGATGTTGATATGTCCGATGAGGATTTAAAATATTTACGGGACATTGCAGAAAGAGAATACGTTAATAAATTTAGTACAGCAACATTAGCACCTAATATAAAGATTAGCTTCGGGGATGTACATGAGGAAGCTGATGTAAATAAAGTGGCAAAAAGAATTGAAAAAATACTCCAAGAGGGAATCGCTGTTGCAGCAGAGGGGGCTTATTGATATGAGTAACTATGCTATATTTTTTGATTATGATAATAGAACTTATAGGCTCCCTGTCAATCCTGAACAGATTGAAACAAGTAGCGTACAAGCTATTGAGAAATATGAGATATTAAAACTAGGACAAATTGCAATACCTACGCATATGGAGTTAAAAGAATATAGTTTTGAAAGTGAGTTCCCTCATGAAAGATTACATTATACAGAAACTGGGAACCAATTCAAGGGTGCGGATTACTATATCAACCTATTTCAGCGATGGAGGGAAGCCAAAGAGCCGGTACGTTTTATTGCTAGTAATGGGATAGGCGATGACATTAACTCCTTAGTTTTAATTGAAGAACTTTCTGTTACGGAAAAAGCAGGGGAAGAAGGGGACAAATACGTATCTTTTAAGTTGATTGAGTACAAGTCGTATGGAAAGAAATCTGCTGTAGTTGTAGACAGTACGCCAACAACTAGGGCTACAATTACAAAAGCCGCAACGGCAACATTAGCTACAAAAAAAGAAGAAGCAAAAGTAACAACTAATCCTAAGTCAACTGGAACGTATATTGTGCAATCCGGAGATACTCTTTGGGCTATAGCCAAGAAATATTATGGAGATGGAGAGCAATATATCAAGATTTACAAGGCTAACAAAGATAAAATTAAAAATCCATCACTTGTATATGCTGGTCAAAAGTTGGTGGTTCCTGCATGATGGAATTTTTGGTTAAAGTAGATGAAAAGGTATATGAAATAAGCGAGCTTGTGAAGTCTATATCATTTACGGATAAGTTAAATGACGGATGTAGCAAGCTTGAATTTTCTTATGTTGACGATGATCTAAAACTTAGTAATGGTAGTTCTGCGAGGTTTAAATATGACGATACAAATATATTTAGTGGAATTGTATTTAAGCACGGACGGAACAAAAAAGGAGAAATCACCATAACAGCTTACGACCAATTAAGGTACTGTAAAGCAAAAGATACAATACTAGTTAAAGATGATACTGTAACCACATTAGCGAATAAGATGTGTAATTACTTTGGATTAAAAAAAGGAACTTTAACAGATACGGCGTATAAGCTTGCCACTAGTGTACAGGATAATAAAACTTGGCTTGATATTCTTTATTCGGCTATATCAGAAACGTTAATGAATAAAGGCAAATGGTACGTTTTGAGAGATGAATTTGGTAGTATAGCCACTAGAGATCTAGAGGATCTCGAGCTTGATTTGGTGCTTGGTGATGAAAGTCTTTGTCATGATTATGAGTACGAGAAATCAATAGATGATGATTTTTATAATGTAATAAAACTTGCAAGCGACAACGAAACTACAGGCAAACGAGATATTTATATGCCGATAGATAGTAAATCTATAAATAAATATGGGTTACTACAATACTTTGAGGTGCTAGACAAGAACGGGAATCCAAGTCAAATAAAATCAAAAGCAGATATGTTGTTAAGCTTATATAGCAAAGAAGTTGAAACGCTATCTTTAGATTGCCTTGGAGATACACGAGTAAGAGCCGGCTCTAGTTTTTATGGACAGATAGAAGATATTGAGCTTAATAAAAAGCTTATTGTTAAGTCTGTAACTCACAATTTTTTACCAGTACACACCATGATAGTAGAGGTGGCTATATGATAAATGAAATCAAGAAAATAATACAAAACTACTTAAATAATGCTAAACTTTGCAGTCTAATGCTAGGTACTGTAGTAGCGGATGGGATTAAAGTAAGCGATAAGTTGACCATACCCAATGAGTTGATGGAGGGTAATCTAAAGAATTATGTTTACGAGGGTGATAAAGTTAGATTAATCCGCAATTATGGTGGACAAGAGTTTTATGTTGTAGAAATTGTAGGAAAAGAATTTGTTTCAAAAGGATCCACAATAACTCTTACTCGAGATGGATACTCATATGAATATACAGTAGAGGAAGTGAGTAGATGATACCACAAGGGTTAATTGACGTTGAATTACAAGTCACTGATGAGGTAGAAACTACCAAGACATATAAACTTACCGAAACAAATATACAGGGCTTTGTGGACGAATTAGAGGCATTAAAACAAGCTATATATAAGGTACTGAATACCGAAAAGTATGAGTACCCGATATATAGCTTTAATTATGGAATAGAACTTGAAAGTCTTATCGGCAAGGATCCAATGTATGTACAAATTGAACTAAAAAGAAGGATAAAAGATTGTTTGCTCCAAGATGAAAGAATAACGAGCGTAGATAACTTTGAATTTGTTGTTACAGGTGATGAATTACTATGTACCTTTAATGTAGCAAGTATTTACGGAGAAATCACAATAACCAAGGAGGTGAACATCTAATGTTTGAAGATAAAACATATGAAAATATCTTAGATGATATGCTTACGAGAGTTACCAGTGACGTAGATAAAAGAGAAGGATCTATAATATATGACGCTCTTGCTCCTTGTGCTTATCAGTTGGCACAGAATTATTTTAATATGAATAACTTTATTGATTTAGTATTCGGTGATACTTCTGTAGGAGAATATTTAGATAGAGTGGTAGCTGCTTACGGCATATCAAGAAACCCAGCAACTTATGCGGTAAGGAAAATAGAAACTACAGGAGAAATTGATATCGGTACTAGATGGGGGATATTTGATACAACTTATGCTATTACAGAAGTAATAGCAACTAATATATATAAAGCACAATGTGAACAGATTGGGGAACTTGGAAACCAATACAGCGGAGTACTTGAAAATATTGATAATGTTGATGGTGTTACCGCTAATTTAACCGAGATACTTATTGTAGGCGAGGATGAGGAAACAGATGACGCATTAAGAACTAGATATTATAACAAGGTGCAGAACAACGTACAGGATGGAAACATCAAACAATATATTGAATGGGCTGACGAATTTGCAGGTATCGGTAGGTCAAAAGTCATCCCACTGTGGAACGGTGATAATACTGTAAAGGTTAGTATATTAGATGCTACAAACGATATAGCAACATCGGAATTGATAGCCTTATTTCAAATTTATTTAGACCCCAATAGCGAAGGGTTAGGAGAAGGAAAAGCACCTATAGGTAGTATTGTTACAGTGGATACAGCAACAGGTTTAAACATTAATATAAGTGCTACAATCACTCTAAACGCTGGCTATACAATGGAAGATGCACAAACGCAAGCAGAGGAAGCAATAGAACAGTATTTTAGAGATTTAAGCTATGCTAAAACAAGTGTATCTTTAATTGCCTTGGGTAGTGAGATATTAGCTAAGGCTGCCATAGCAAGTATCAGTGATGTTTTGTTAAACAGCGTAGCGAGTGATATGAGCTTAGGTAATGAAGAAATACCTCAAATGGGGACGGTGACGTTAAGCTAATGAGTAAATTGGAAAAATTACAAAGTTATCTACCACCTATTTATGATGATGTGGTACAAATACAAAAGTTATTAGAAACGGAAGCTATAGAATACGAAGAACTTGACACAAATATATCAGTTGTGGAAGATGATTTCTTTATAGAAACAGCTAAAAATACTGGATTAACAAGAGTTGAAAAAATATTTAACATTACGGTACCTATCGGAGCTACAGAGGAAGAAAGACGATCGGTTATTAAATCTGTGATAAGAGGAATAGACAAACTTAGTGCTACGGTTATTAAAAATATTAGCTTGGCTTACCAAAATGGTGAGGTTGACGTTACCTTTGTACCTAGTAATATTGTTATTAAATTTATTTCGGTTGTTGGCGTACCAACGAATATAGAGGAATTAAAAAATTATTTAAATAAGAGGAAGCCTGCTCATTTAGGAGTTGTTTATGTCATTAGATATATAACAATTGCTAATGTACAAACAATGACAATTGAGGAAATACAAAACACTAAACTAGATCAATTTTCGCCATTTATATAAATTTTAAAAAAGGAAGGTGATAATATGGCAAGTAATACAGAAAATTTAGGATTGTACAAGAAAGATCCATTGACCGATAAGGGTAATTATTTTGATATAAAAACGATGCTTAATGAGAATTGGAATAAAATAGATGATTTTGCTGAAGACGTTGAAGACACTACCCTAACCACACAAACACAAACAGCGGATATAATCACACTGCCTAACGTAGTTGATGGGCAATTGCGTACAGCGTTACAAGGTAACACAGATACAACAGACGGATTAAAGTCAGTCGGCGACACAAGGGTACGGAGTGTTGGGAAAAATTTGTTTAGTGGTCTTTTTGAAGCAGGATCGTTGAATACGACAACAGGTGAAAAAACAGTGTCATCGTCATCCGTAGTCACTAAAGACTTTATACCCTTAACTAATAGCGATAATTATACTATAACTACACTATTTAATACCATCACGACCGCAGGCTCGCTGAATATTTGCTTTTATGATAAAAGCAAATCGTATTTAGGTTTTGTGTCTAATTCAAGTGCCATTAATGGGCAACCTTTTACATTTACAAAACTTGAAAATGCTGTATATATATTATTTAGATATTATAATGGTTCAAACTATCAACCGAGTTATGTTGATTGGTCTATGGTAGAAGAAAACAAAGGACAAACGTTAG
>JAQVSI010000023.1 GCA_028700625.1 Candidatus Shapirobacteria bacterium | reverse complement strand
CAAGAAAACATTATTATGTCCATCGCTGTAACCTTAAAGACAATACCTATTATTGCAATAACACCTCTTCTTGTTCTTTGGTTTGGTTCTGATTTTTACTCAAAAATAATAACTGCTGCATTGGTTTGTTTTTTTCCATCTTTAGTAAATACATTAAGGGGAATTAAATCTATAGATAAAAATCTAATTGAATTATTCGATATATATTCAGCTAGTAATTATCAAAAGATAAAATGTTTAATTATTCCAAGTATTTCACCTTACCTTTTTTCAGCCTTAAAAGTATCAAGTTCTTTAGCTATAATTGGAGCATTAGTTGGAGAATTTATTACTGCAAATAAGGGGATAGGATTTTTGATTATTTCTAATTATTATAGCTTGAATATTGCTGCTGTTTTTGCAAATTTAATTGTAATTAGTTTTATGGGAATAGGATTATATAATTTGATCGATTTTTTTGAGAAAAAAATTATCAAGTGGAATAATATAGAAAATAATTGATTTTTCTTATAAGGACAAAAAAGTTCCAGACCCACAAGCTCCGCAAATTGTCTATCTTTCCATGTAATTTATGTGGTATAGCTACAAATCCCTAACCTTCCCTCGTATTTTTCTGGAATCAACATTTTTTAGTTTTACAGCCTGAAATATTAAAACCCCGCTAAAAACAGCGAGGTTTTAATATAACTTTATTCTTCAATTGTCTTTACTTGTATTTTTTTAGGCTGCAATTTGGGAGATTTTTCAAAAGTAATTGTCATAATTCCGTGTTTGTATGTTGCCTCTGGCTCTTTATTTAGGTCAACTTCACCCGGAACAACTACTCGGTAAGAAAATGACCGACTAGCCTGACGGTAATACTTTTTATTCTTATCTTTTTCTTCTTCTTTAGTTTCAGCTCTCACCCATAAGTAACCATCTTGAAAAGTTACCTCAACATCTTTGGGATTTATTCCAGGAACAGCTGCTTCAATATAGACTTTACCATCGTCTTCAGAAACAGATAAACCGCTTTGAGTAGATGGAGTCATGAACCAACCTTCATCCTCATCCCAAAGACTAGGTATGGAAAAAGAAGGAAAAGATAACATTTTTTTAGGAATAATATTGACTGACATTTGTACCTCCTTATTTAGATATTTAAAAAATAAATAAATTAAAGTGGTTAGAAAATTACCAATTTACAATATAGGCGTCTCCACAAAAGAGACTGCAATGATGATTATTAAGCCACTATCGCAGGCTAATGCTTTATTGGTTTTTCTAACCACCTTAGCAATATAATACAACGAGTGCTAATTTATTGTCAAGAGGTCGGAAAACAGGCTATGATTGATGCTAAAAAATTCTCTATAAAATCAATGGTTGACCAGATTGAAACGATATATAGTGAATTTTCCAAGACCCGACTACTCCGCTAAAAAACAGAGTTATCTATTGTATAATACAACCATAATAAAATATGACTTTTTTTAAAGATTTACCATCAATGCCAGATTTTCCAAAACTCGAGGAAAAACTTGTCGATTTATGGTATCAAAACGATATAGTTCAAAAATATCTCCACAAAAACGATCAATCAGCCGAGACTTTTAGTTTTATTGATGGTCCTATTACTGCCAACGCTCCTATGGGTGTTCATCATGCTCGTGGCCGCACCATTAAAGATGTTTTTCAACGTTTTAAAAATTCTCAAGGTTTCGCTCAAAGATTTCAAAACGGTTTTGATTGCCAAGGTTTATGGGTTGAGGTTGAAGTTGAAAAAGAAAACGGCTTTAATTCCAAAAAAGATATCATTGATTTTGGTTTAGATAAATTTACTACTGCTTGTCTCGATCGTGTCGACAAATTTAGCAAAATTCAAACCGAACAATCCAAACGTCTCGGCATGTTTATGGATTGGGATAATTCTTATTACACTAACTCCAAAAACAATAATCTTTATATTTGGTATTTCTTAAAAAAAATCAATGAAAAAGGTTGGTTAAAAAAGAACAAATCAGCCACTACCTGGTGTCCTCGTTGTGAGACAGGTCTTTCTCAACATGAAGAAGCCGATGGTTATAAAGAAGTAACCGATGAATCAGTTTATTTAAAATTCAAATTATTAGGCAAAGAAAATGAATATGTTTTAGCTTGGACAACCACTCCTTGGACTCTTTCTTCAAATGTTTTGTTAGCTATCAATCCAAAATTTGATTATGTTAAAGCTAAAATTGGGGATGATTTTATTTATCTAGCCAAATTAGCTGCCAATCGTTTAGGTTTTAAAGACTATGAATCTATCGATGCTAATACTTTAATTGGTTTAGAATACCAATCGCTTTATCAAATTCCCGCTCAGGAAAATATTAAACATTCTATCGTCGAATGGGATGTTGTCGATCCAAATGATGGCACTGGAGTAGTTCACATTGCTCCTGGTTGTGGTCAAGAGGATTATTTACTTGGTAAAAAATTAAAATCAGCCATGATTGCTCCTCTTAATGAACAAGGTTTCTTTAAGGAAGGTTTTGGTGAATTAACTGGTCTTTATGCTCATAAAGTTAACGAAGTTGTTTTTGATTATCTAAAAAGTATCAACGCTCTTTTTAAAACAGAATCAGTAACCCATCGTTATCCTCATTGTTGGCGCTGTGGTACTAAATGCCTTTTTAGATTAGAAGATAGTTGGTACATTAATTCTGATGCAATTCGTCCTTTAATGAAAGAGGCTGCTAAAAAAGTTAACTGGCATCCAAAATATGTTGGTCGTCGTATGCAAAATTGGCTTGATTCCATGGAAGATTGGATGATCAGTCGTAAACGTTTTTATGGTCTAGCTTTGCCTTTTTATGAATGTGAATGTGGTGAATTAGTGGTCATTGGTAGTTTGGAAGAATTAAAAGAAAAAGCCGTAAATCCAGAGTTAATTGATGGACTAAAAACTCTTCATCGCCCTTTTATTGATCAAATTGAAATTAATTGTCCTAAGTGTGGCCAACATGTCAAACGTATTCCTGATGTTGGTGATTGTTGGTTAGATGCTGGCATCGTCCCTTTTTCCACCCTCAAATATTTAGAAGATAAAACTTATTGGCAAAAATGGTTTCCAGCCGATTTAGTTTCTGAAATGATTGAGCAAGTTCGTCTTTGGTTCTATTCCATGCTTTTTTTCAGTGTTACTTTTGAAAATATTCCACCATACACCGATGTTGTTACCTATTCTGAAGTTCGTGATGAAAAAGGCCAAAGAATGAGTAAAACCAAGAAAAATGGTATTCCTTATGATGAAGCTGTTTCCAAAATGGGGGCCGATTCTATGCGTTGGCTTTATTGTCAACAAAAATCTTTTACCAGTGTTAATTTTGGCTACACCATTGCCGATCAAGTCAAACGTGATTTCGTTTTAATCCTTTGGAATTCTTATCGTTTCTTTACCCAACACGCCAATCTCGATAATTGGCAACCATCCAAAGATTTTGATCCTTCCAATGCAACTAATATCATGGATAAATGGCTTCTTTCTTGTCTCCATTCGACTATATTAAAAACAACCGAAAGTTTGGAAAAATTTAGTACTTCTTCTGCCACTAAAACCATTGAGCAATTTGTTAATGATTTATCTACTTGGTACATTCGTCGCAGTCGTGACCGCAACGACAATAATGATCTTTTATTATATTGTTTTCATCAACTTTCTCTAATAATTTCTCCTTTTGTTCCTTTCTTGTCAGAAATTCTTTACAAAAATCTTTCTGGCCTAGAAATTGATTCAGTTGAAAGCAGTGTTCATCTTCAGAATTGGCCTAAATTTGATAAAAATATCATCGATCATAATTTAGAAAAACAAATGGAATCAGCAAGGGGAATCTGTCAGTTAATTCATGGTCAGCGACAAAAATTTGCTCTTAAACTACGTCAACCACTAGCAAAGGTTACTGTTGATTCCAATTTAAAATTAGATTCAGAACTAATTACTGTTATCGCTGAAGAAACTAACGTTAAAGAAGTTGTTTTTGATTATAAAACCGATTTGCTGAATGTCGTTTTGGATACCAATTTAACTCCAGAATTAATTTCTGAAGGGGAATATCGTGATCTAATCCGTGCAATCCAAGTTTTACGTCGCGAAGCTGATCTTCAAATTAACGATCAAATCAAAATTTTTTCTCCTAATTGGCCAAAATCTTTTGAATCCCAAATATTAAAGAAAACACTAGGCATTTCTATTGAAAAGAGTGAAATTCTTAAAATAGAAAAAGCTTAATCTTGCCACGACCACCATCACAATTCTTTGTAATAATCTGATCAAAAATTTTATATCCAATGATATCAACCCCAAAAATATTGTTAGAATAGACTATGAATTATTCACAAACATCAATCGAAAAACATAAAAAATTTAAAGGTAAAATTGCCGTTGTTAGTAAATTTGGCGAAATTAAATCAAAAGATGATTTAAGTGTGGCCTACACCCCAGGTGTGGCTGCTGTTTCTATTCTTCTAAGTAAACAACCAGAATTAGCTTCAGAATATTCAATTAAAGGCAACACTGTCGCTGTAGTTTCCGATGGTTCCGCTGTTCTTGGCCTGGGAAATATTGGGCCCTACGGTGCCTTACCAGTTATGGAAGGTAAAGTTCTACTTTTTAAAGAATTCGCCAATATCGATGCTTTTCCTATTGTCTTAGATACTCAAGATCCAGATGAAATTATTAATATCGTCAAAAATATTGCCCCAGGTTTTGGTGGCATTAATTTAGAAGATTTTAATGCTCCTAAATGTTTTTATATTGAAGAAAAATTAAAAGAAATTTTAAATATTCCTGTCATGCACGACGATCAACATGGCACTGCCATTGTGGTTTTAGCCGCTCTAATTAATTCTCTAAAATTAAGCCATCGAAATGTCGAAACCACTAAAGTTCTTATTTGTGGAGCTGGAGCTGCCGGTAGTGCTGTTGCTAAATTACTTCATCTTTATGGATTTAAACATATTATGATGGTCGATTCCAAAGGCAGCATTTGTCGACAACGAACCGATCTTTGTGAAGCCAAAAAATCTTATTTAGAATTTATTAATCAACAAAATATTGAAGGGGAATTAGCCACTGTTATCAAAGATCAAGACGTTTTTATTGGCGTCAGTCAACCAAATTTAGTTACCGCCGACATGGTTAAATCTATGGCAGATAAACCAATTATTTTTGCTCTAGCCAATCCAATTTCTGAAATCGATCCAAATTTAGCCAAAGAATCTGGAGCTTTTATCGTTGGCACTGGCCGCAGTGATTTTCCAAATCAAATAAATAATGTTCTAGCTTTCCCGGGAGTTTTTCGAGGCGCTCTTGATCATCATGTTTCTAAAATAACCGACGAAATGAAAATTGCCGCCGCTGTTGCCCTTGCAAATTATGTCAAAGAAAATGAATTAAATGTTAATCACATTCTGCCAAGTCCACTCGATAAAGGTGTTGTCAATATTATTGCCGCCGCTGTCAAAAATTAAACAATTTTATTCTTTTCAATAATTTGTCCAAGTTTTGAGACAATAAAATCAGCAGAACTCATTCCAAAATTTTTATTTACTTTTGTTCCGGCTCTTCCACCCATTGCTCGTGACAATGTTCCTTCGCTAATTCCGATCTCTTTTGAAATATCTTTAACAGAAGAATTACCTACTCTTTCTTCAAGTAATTCACTTACCAATTCTCTTGTAAGAATTGCTTTTTCGTCAAAAAAAAATCTTAGATCATATCTTCTTCTTCCGCCTATCGTTTTGTGGAATTCTTCATTTGATAATTCTTTTATAAATCTTTCGGATTCTACCATGAGAAATAATAGCAAAATTGTAAAATTTTTTCAATAAAATTATATTTTATTAACTAATGTTAAAATCATAGGATGATTTCGGCAAAAAATATATTTTATTCCTACGGTAAAGAAAATATCTTCGAAGGTGCCAACTTTTATTTTGCTAAAAATAGCAAGGTTGGCGTGGTTGGGTCTAACGGTTCTGGTAAATCAACTCTCCGTTTTACCCCTTTAATTCAAATTCTAATTTAAATTAAATTTTTATTGTTTTTTTTTATTAAAGATGTAATTAAAAATCCACTCACTATGATAACTATCAGTAATATCGATAACACATCGCTGATCCAACCTTCAGTAATTTTTGGCCAAAATTCAGTTAAACCTAATATTTGAAAGTAATTTAAAAATTTTATATTTCCATTTTTAATGGAAGTAAAAATTAACACCCCAATATGAACTAAGGCTGTTAACAATACAAATTTTAAAAAACTATTCATTATCTTTTTAATTGTTTTCATATAGATCAGCTTAACATATAAGCCATTTAACTCTCTTGACAAATATGTTATTTAGATCTAACATATAGTTAGAATTAATTAACATGTATTATGACTCTTAAAAAATATAAACAAATCAAATTGGCCATAGTTGTGGTTATTGCCATAATTTTTAGCCAATCAATTATTTTTCAAAATTATTTAGTTCCAATTGTCACTTTAGTAATTAGTTCTCTTGCTTTAATTTTACTTCGACGCCGTGTTAAAGAAGTCATTGCTGATGAGCGAGATTATATTCTTGCTGGTAAATCCGCCAGTTGGGCCATTCAAATTTATTCTTGGATTGCTGTCGTTGCTATGTTTATTTTGTATGCTTTTCGAGATTTAAACCCTAGTTATGAACCAGTTGCCATGACTTTGGCTTATTCAACTTGTCTTTTAATGTTGACTTATAGTCTTATTTTTAAATTTCAAAACAAGACTAAATTTACCAAAAATAAAAATAAATTTATCATTTTTGCCATTATTTTGGCTATCTTTTTAAGCATTTTCACTCTTCGTTTATTTTCTGGAGAAGATAATTGGGTTTGTCAAAATGGTCAATGGATTGCCCATGGTCGCCCAGACTTCGCTGCTCCAAAAAGTATCTGTAAATAATTATGCAAACTAAAATTAAAGAATATCGTGCCAAACTAAATTTAACTCAAGAGCAGTTAGCTGATTTAGTTGGAGTTCGTCGAGAAACAATTGTTTTTCTTGAACAGGGGAAATACAATCCATCTTTAAAATTAGCCCATGATGTGGCTAAAAGTTTAAAAACATCAATCGATAAATTATTTATTTTTTAAATTATTAATTAAAAGCCGCCCTGTCAAGGGAGGTGGCCCGAAGGGCCAGAGGGTTTTATTTATGATCGGAAAATCAAAATGGTTTAGTCCTAGAAAATATACTGGTTGGGGATTAACCCCAGTCACTTGGCAAGGCTGGCTCTATATTGTTTGTTTTGTTGCCCCAATTGCTATCCTTAGCTCTGTTTCAATAGATCAAAATATTAAAAATACTTTTACTAGTATTTGGATAGGAATATTTTTATTAGATATTCTTCATATCATGACCCAAATGAAAAAAGATGAAAGAGAATATCTTCATGAGGCCATTGCTGACCGAAACGCTTTATGGTTTATGATTTTTGTTTTATTAATTAGTGTTTTTATAAAACAAGTTATTGATCCAATTTTTGTTATTGCTCTTGTCGGAGCCACTCTAATTAAAGCCGGCACTCAATTTTATTTAAGAGACAAATAAAAAGGCTATCATTCTTTTTTACTTTTTTGCCAACTTTAAAAGTTAAGATATTTTTATCCATTTTTATGTCTTTAAATGTACCTCTAATTATGCCACTAATTGAGCCAATAATTATATATTTGTCGCCATTTTGTACTCTATATTTAGTTGTCAATTTAATTTGAGCCACTTCTACTTTTGGATAATAATGTTCGATTTTTCCTAAGAGTATTTTTTTCTCTGTGGCCAAATTATTTTCCCCAACAGACCATTCCTCAACCAATCTACCTAAATAAAAACCACTCGAAAATCCTCGATTGAAAACTGTTTTTAATTCTTCCAATAATTTTTCTTTATTACTTTTATTATATTTATTTTCAGAAATTAACTTTAAAGCTTTTTTATAAACTATTACTACTGTATCAACGTAATCAGCACTTCTAGCTCGACCCTCAATTTTAATTGTTGAAATTCCACTTTCGACTAATTTATACAAAAGTCCAATTGTACATAAATCACTTCGACTCATTATTAAGTCATTATCTAAAATTAATTCTTTACCTGTTTCTTTGTCTTTTACTTCATATTTTTTTCTACACATTTGCACACATTTTCCTCGATTGGCCGACAAATTATAGTGATACAAACTCATTTGGCAACGACCGCTTATTCCCACACACATGGCTCCATGACCAAATACTTCAATTTCAATTTCAAGTTTTTCTTTTTTATTTCCCTCAGTTATTTTTCTTATTTGTTCTAAATTTAATTCTCG
>JAQVSI010000022.1 GCA_028700625.1 Candidatus Shapirobacteria bacterium | reverse complement strand
ATGTCATCACTGGTGTTAATTTAAGTACGTGGACCAGTTTAAGAGTGAGCAATTACCCTAATTTCCAATATAACGGTTATCTTGACGAATTGCGTTTATATAACAGAACTCTCTCTCCAGGTGAAGTTTCCACCCTCTACAATTTTGCTCCAGGTCCAGTCGGATACTGGGATTTTAATGATGGAAGTGGAACTATAGCCCAAGACAAAAGTGGAAATGGATTAAATGGAACTGTTACTGGTAACCCTGTTTGGAAATCTGGTGGAAATTGCAAAATTGGCGGATGCTTAACTCTTGATCATGTCGATGACAGAGTAACTGTAAATCATTCATCTTTATTGGAACCACAATCTATTACTATCGAAGGATGGGTCAAATTAAACAGTACTGGTGATAGACAAGTTCTTTTTACAAAATGGAATGGTTATAGTTTGGAAATAAACTCTTCTGGTTATCCATATCTTAGATTAAATGGATCTTCTCCACAGGATTTATACTCTTCCAAAGCCATTACTTGGGGAAAATGGCATCATGTCGCAACGACATTAGATAGCAATACAAAATTAAAAACAGTTTATTTAGATGGAATAAACGTTGGCAGTACAGTTACCACTGGAAGTATTATTTATAATCAAGGTGTTTTAGCTTTTCCATATAGCACGGCCACTTACGGTAATGGTTTAATTGATGAATTTAAAATCTATAATTACGCTCGAACTGGAAAGCAGATTATTGAAGATATGACCGCCGGTGCGTCCGCTGTTTCCTCAAAATCCATGATTGCTTATTATAAATTCGACGAAGGCTACGGCACTACCACCTCAAACTGGGGCAATGGTAGCACTACTTTAAACGGAACATTAACTGGTACAACCATCCCAACCTGGACCAACGACAGTAAATCCGGTAAAGCCATCAATTTAAATGGTATCAATAGTTTTGCTCGAACTGGCATTATCCCTGCATCCGATGCTTTTTCTCTTTCTGTTTGGTTTAAAGCCAATCAAGTGAGAGATCAAAATCGAATTTATTGGGGCACTGGTACAGACAAAGCAATCTTGGCTTTTTCTGGCACCTCAGGATATTTAACTTGGTATATGTCTACCTCTGGTGGTAATACAGGTTATAAAAATACCTCAAAAAAAATTAATATTAATGACTGGAATCACGTTGTTTTAGTTTATAACGGAAGTATTGTTAAATGTTTTATCAATGGAGTTGAAGATGGTATTACAAGTACTTTAACTGGTACTAGTGTTGCTTCTGCTATTAATTTAGGCACTAATTATAACAATACCGGAAATTGGTTTGACGGGAAAATAGATGAGGTTAAAGCTTATAACTACGCTCTTACTGCCGAAGAAATCAAACAAGATTATAACCAAGGATCATCAATTTCTTTTGGTTCCACCACTCAAAATATTGGCGGCACCACAACTTCTTTAGATTATTGTATCCCCGGTGATACCAGTTATTGTGCTTCCCCAGTTGCTGAATGGAAAATGGATGAAGGTACCGGTACTTCTATTGTTGATACTTCGGGCAACAATAATACCGGAACAATTTCTGGCGCTACTTGGGATCAGGGGAAAATTGGCAAAGGATTAAAATTCAACGGTAGTGATAATTACGTTGAAGTATCATCAACTCCCAGTACTACTGGATCGTTTACCATTTCCACTTGGGTAAAAGCTATAAATGGATCAACTTCAGATGGATATGGCTATATTATTCATAGAAGTAATCTCTACTCTATCGGTGATTCTGTATATTTTCTAGGAATAAATCCAACCGGTAATTACGTCGGCGCTGTAAACGGAAATTTTTCTAATGGAGATACTGGAATACCAGCAAATGAAAACATTTGGCGATTTCTAACTTTAAGTTATGATGGAAACACCCAAAGGGTCTATGTTGATGGTCAATTAAAATCAACCTATTCTTTTGGAGCGATAACAAGGGTTACTGCAAATAATAAAATCGGTTTTGGTGGAACCCCCCTATATCTCAATTATAGAAACATTAAAGGACAAATGGATCAAGTTCGTATCTACGATTATACCCGAACTCCCGCCCAAATCGCCTATGATTACAACAAAGGTGGACCTGTCGGTTGGTGGAAATTTGACGAATGTCAAGGAAATATTGCCTATGATTGGAGTGGAATTGGCAACACTGGCGTAATCAATATTGGATCTTCTGGAACTCAAAATTCCCTTGGCACTTGTGCCATCGGCACTTCCGCCGCCTGGACCAACGGCACTAGTGGCAAAGTCAATTCTAGTTTAAATTTTGACGGAACAGACGATAAAATAGTTTTATCTGGTACTTCAAGTTCTTTACCCAGCGGATCTTCTCCTCGCTCAATTTCTTTATTTTTTAAATATCAAAATTTACCTAATACTTACAATACTATTGTTGGATATGGGACCGCTTCAACTTCAAATGCTAATGGATTAATAATGCAAAACAACAATAAATTATTGTATTTTGGCTATGGTAACGACCTAATAAGCAATGCTACTTTAAGTTCAAACACTTGGTACCACATTGTTGGAACTTATGACAATAATTCAATTGCACGTCTATATATAAATGGGAAACTTGACAATTCAGGCAGTCACACATGGAATACAATCCTAAATAAATTTTACATAGGAGAACAAATTAACGAATCTTCTGAATATTTTTCTGGCCAAATTGACGACGTCCGCATCTATAATTATGCTCTCACTGTTGAACAAATAAAACAAATTTATAACGGTGGCAGTGTTAATTTTAGATAAATTAAGATCATAAACGCTCTAATACACTAACGTTCTAACTCTCTTTTTGTTAAAATTAAATACGTGAAGTTAAAATCTCTCCAATCCATCTCTTACAAAACATTATTTGCTATTCTTTTTTTAAGTCTAGCTGGAATTGTTTTTTTTCTAAGAATTGGAGGTAAAACTCAAAAAGTTTCGGCTGCTTGGTGGGATGAAATGTGGCATTATCGAAAAGCAATCTCAATTGAAAATACTTCAGGAAGTAACCAAAGTAATGTCCAAATTAAAATTCTTAATAATTATGATTTAAGTGCTTTAGTTACAGCTGGAAAACTTCAATCTGATTTAGATGATTTAAGATTTACTGATATTAATGGTAATTTATTAAAATATTGGATTGAAGATAGTACTAATAATAGTGCCGATGTTTGGGGAATTATTACTTCACTCCCCGCTTCTGGTTCAACTATTTATATGTATTACGGCAATTCCTCAGCCACCAGTATCAGTAGTACCTCAAACATGACAATTGGTGGAACCATGACATCAATAAATGGTTATCGAATCCATACATTTTTAGGTAATGGGACACTTACCAATGCAAACAATACTACTGCTGAAGTTTTAGTAGTCGGCGGTGGTGGAGGTGGAGCTTCTGCCAATGGTGTAGGTGACGGTGGTGGTGGTGGTGGAGGAGCCGGTGGATTAGTTTACAATGCATCATATTCCTTAACTCAAGGACAAATTATTAATGTCACCGTTGGGGTTGGCGGTACTAATGGTGCCACCTCTTCACACCAATCAGGATCAGATGGTGGTAATTCTGTTTTTAATACTATTACTGCAAACGGTGGTGGTGGTGGTGGAACCACTGGTATCAATGGTCGAGCTGGTGGTTCAGGTGGAGGTGGTGGTTATAATCTTTATTCCACTGTTAAATATGGCGGAGCAAGTGTTGTTGGGATTGGATATTCTGGAGGAAACACTACTGATTTAGCTTCAGCTTCTGGCGCTGGTGGCGGTGGCGCTGGAGGAGTTGGTGGAAATAATATAACAGGACATGTTGGTGGAAACGGTGGGTCAGGTATTTCTTATTCAATAACTGGAACCAGTGTTACTTATGCTAGTGGTGGTCGTGGCGGCGGTGGAAGTGGAGCTGTAAATAAAACTGCCAACACTGGAAATGGTGGTGATGGTTCTTATGCTTCTGCTGTTGCCACTAGTGGTGCTTCCGGTATTGTTGTTGTTAGGTTTTTATCTGGATCCTCAACACTACCATCATCCGAAGAAACCAGTGTAGGTGCGCCTGTGGCTTATTGGAAATTTAATGAAGGAGTTGGTACTACTGTCTATGATTCTAGTTCTTATAGAAACAATGGTATTTTGGTAAGTGCCCCAATATGGAAAAATGAAAATGAATGTGTTTCAGAAAAATGTTTGAACTTTAATGGAGACGATTCTATTAACCTACCCAATGATATTGATTATAAAAATACAGTTTCAGCCTTTACCTGGTTCAAATCGAGCGGTGCCCCAGTTGGTGGTTATCATATAATTTTTGGAGGTCAAGAGCTAGAAATAAGTGTTTCCATTGGTGGAGTACTCAGGACTGGAGTATATACAAATACCAGATACGTTTCTGATCATGGTTCAGGTCTAACCGATGGACAATGGCATTATGTTGGATTTACTTTTGATGGAACAACAAAAAAAACATATATTGACGGTCGATTTGTTGGTGAACAAACAGGAATCGGAGGAACATTAGTTTCTTCTTTTTCATCGAGAACCATTGGAAAATATGGAAGCTCAAGTAGTTATTTTCTCAATGGTTACCTTGATGAACCAAAAATATATGACTACGCCCGTACCGCCGACCAAATAAAATTAGACTACAATTCCCGAGGAAGTATTTCTGGTTCTTCTGTCAATTTAGGTTCAAATAAAAGTGTCAGTTTCCCAGATACAGGATTAATTGGTTATTGGGATTTTGAAGAAAACACCGGTACCGGTGTCAAAGATAAAAGTGGAAATAATAATAATGGTACTTGGTCTGGTACTGATTCTCATTGGGGTATAGGCAAAATTGGTTCGGCTGGTAATTTTAGTGGAAGTGATTATGTCAACATTCCTTCCATAACTTGGACCCCAACTATGTTTACTGTTGAGTTCTGGACATATCCTTTATCTCGTACTGATTATAATCATGCTATTGGCGCTAGTAACGGTTGGGGGTCATTTCAGTTTCACACAACTGCTACCGGTGGAATTTATGTCGGAACAGATGGAACAAATCGATTTACACCAACTGAATTACCAGCAAACACGCTAGTTTTAAATCAATGGCAACATTTCACTTTCACTTTTGATAATGGAACTGGAAAGTTTTATAAAAACGGTACTTTATTAGCTTCCAAGACAGGGATGATAAACCCAATAGCATGGACTGGATTCATAATTGGAACATCATCAGCCAATAATATTAACGGCAAAATCGATGGTGTTAAAATCTACTCCTACGCCCGTACTCAAAAACAAATTATTGAAGATATGAATTCCAGTACTCCAATCACCTCTACAAAATCTATGACTGTTTACTATAAATTTGACGAAGGCAATGGAGATAATATCTACAATAGTGCCTCTACCTCCTATAATGCTTATAAATATGGTGCAGTTAATTGGAATATAAACGGAAAATACGATAAAGCTCTTTTATTTGACGGGGTTACATCGAAAGCTGTGGTAACCAATTCCAGTAGTTTGCGTAACAACGGTAACGATATGTCGTTATCAGTCTGGATAAAAACTAATCCCAGCGATAATGGAGGCCATATTTATTCAAAACCGTGGAATGATTCAGGTGTCTATAATTATTGGTTGACATCAAGTGGAGGAACCGCTCCCACTTTGACTTTTGCACTGGAAGGAGATTCGTTCTATTCCCTCAGTACAGGTGTACCCATTACTAGCAACCAATGGCATCAAGTCACAGTAACAGTAAACAACACGACAAAAGAAATTAAAATTTATATTGATGGCAAACTAACCACTAGTGGGACTCATTCAATATCTGGTTGGACCCCATATGGTGGGGATCTCAATAGAAATTTGGTTTTAGGGTGTATTTATCCATATGATACGGTTTTTTGCGCCAATAACACTGGTTTTGCTTATGGAGGCTATATCGATGATTTTAAATATTATAAATTCGTTCTCAGTGATCAAGAGATTCTTATGGATTATTACAATCAAGGTTCTGCTATCAAATTTGGTGGTAACAGCCAAAATATTAGTGGTACATTTATTAACCAAGATTACTGTATTCCAGGCGACGCTTCTTATTGTGACTTACCTATAGCTGAATGGAAAATGAACGAAGGTGTAGGTACTTCTGTTGTTGATACTAGTAGTAACAGCAACAATGGAACTATTGTAGGTGCAACTTGGACTACGGGACACAAAAGCGGTGAATCTGGATTAAGTTTTGATGGAATAGATGACTATGTTTGGTTAGGCTATAATAGCCTCTTTTGTCCTAGTAATATTACCTATTCTGCTTGGTTCAAATCAACCCTAAGTAGCGGTACTAACTTGATATTAAGAAACAGAACCTACGGTTTTACTTTAGCCCTAGTAACAGGAGGATTAGTTGATAGTGTAATCTTCAAAAATAGTAGCACTAACTTATATGTTTCATCTGTGTCAAGTTATAACGACAATAACTGGCATCAAGTGGTAGTGACTTATGATGGATTGACTGCCAGGTTATACATGGACGGTGTTTTAAAAAGTAGCCAAACCGGTACCAGCTCAGGACCGATTTATTGTGTAGAAAATGCCTTCGGTATAGGCCGCGATGCTGATGCCAATGCTTCGTATTTTACTGGTCAGATTGACGATGTCCTCATGTACGGCTACGCCCGTACACCAGAACAAATCGCCTATGAATACAATCGAAGCTCCTCTAGTGTCAACCAAACCGTCAATAGTGTCACCTCACCACTTAGCTACTGTGTTCCTGGAGATAACTCTGCCTGTTCAGCCCCCATTGCTGAGTGGAACTTTGAGGAAAACACCGGTACAGTTACCAAAGACACCAGTGGTAACAATAATAATGGAACTTTTGGTGCCAGCAGCTCTTCTCCCGCTTGGGCGGCAGGGAAAACCGGTGCCGGAGTTTATTTTGACGGCGGTGATTATATTTCTCTTGGAAACCCACTGGGACTTCAACTGGGAACAAGGGATTTTACCATTAGCCTAGATATTTATAGAACTAGTTTTGGATATCAAGGCGGTAGTTTTTTCGATACCGGGTCTCACTTAAATCCAGGAATCCACACTTATGATGGCTACTTTTTTGTTCAAACTACAACCGGAGAACTTGCACACGTAAGGTTTCAGCCCTCTTACAATAAATGGGAACACCACACTTTTGTAGTAAGCCAAACATCAACCCCATATATAAGACACTACGTAAACGGATTTTTTGACAATTCTGGTTATGCAGCTAGTGGAAATTTAGGATCAATTAATAGCAATTATGATTTCAAAATAGGAGTCAGCCCAGCAGGAGGAATCAATAGATTTTTCAATGGTAAACTTGATAATATTCGTATCTACAACTACGCTCGCACACCAGCCCAAATTACCTATGACTATAACAAAGGTGCCCCTGTTCTTCACTGGAAACTAGATGAATGTCAAGGAGGATCTGTCCATAGCTCCTCCCAATTAGGGTATTGTATCTTAGGCGACACTTCCACTTGTAGAAACCCTGTTGCTGAGTGGAAAATGAATGAAAATGGTGGCAACCTTACTTATGACAGCAGTGGTAATATCAAAGATTTAACCACATATAATAATACTAATTGGGCGCCAGGCAAACTCGGTAGTTCTCTTGAATTTAATGGAACCACAAACTACGCCAAAATTACTGATTCAAGTTTTAATAAAAGCAACGGTGCAGAAATAAGTCTTTCTCTTTGGATTTACCCAACAAGACTGGGAGCACAATATCAAGACCTAATTGGTAATAGAATTGATGCAGCAACTTTTAATTGGTTACTATATCAACACGCAACTGATGGTTCAATCCAATTACATGGGGCCTTACAAAACAAATCAACTTATATCCCCACTTTAAACCAATGGACACATATTGAGGCTACGGTTACTTCATCAGGAATTTACAAATTATATGCCAACGGTCAATTGGTTCAAAGTACAACAGGATTCCAATACTACCCTGGTACACCGACAGAATTACACATTGGCAATTTCGGCAGTAGTAGTGAACCATATCAAGGTAAAATTGACGAAGTTAGAATCTACGATTACGCTCGTACTCCCGATCAAGTCATTTTCGATTATAATCTAGGTTTCTCCCCTGGTATCTATGATGGAGTTGTTACAATTGGACCTTCTGGAACCCAAAATTCTCTTGGTACTTGCCTTATAGGCACAGCCGCTGCTTGGGTTAACGGTGCTAGTGGGAGAAACAATTCAAGTCTAAATTTTGATGGCACTGATGATTATATTTCTATTCCAACTTACACGTATACCACCAATGCCACCATAAGTGTTTGGGTTAAAGGAAGCTATACTAACGGAGATCAAATTATAATTGGTAGTCCAAATAGCATCTCCTTAGGTCTTTATAATGTAGGTTCGACTAAAGCATTAATTGGATCAGCCGGGGTTTCAAAATCAGTCGGCATTGCTTATAATTTTATTAATAATTCTTGGAACCAC
>JAQVSI010000010.1 GCA_028700625.1 Candidatus Shapirobacteria bacterium | reverse complement strand
TCAGTCTCTTCGCCAAAATTAGCAACTAATATTTTTGTTTTTGATTGAGTGGATTCTGGAAGAAGATTGAGTTCTTGAATAACGTCGACAACTCTTTCAAAACCAAAAGAGAAACCGACAGCTGGGATATTTGGACCACCAAGATTGGCAATTAGATTATCGTAGCGACCACCACCGCCAATAGCACCAATTTTGGGTTCAGTAACACTAATTTCAAAAATAGTGCCAGTATAGTAATCACAACCGCGAACTAAGGTTGGATCGAAAATATAAGCGCTTTCAGGGATATTAAAAGCTTTTAATTTGTCTAAAACTTGTTTTAAAAACTCGTCTGGTTGAGCTTCTTTGATATATTTAAAAAGGTTATCAATTTGAACCTTAGGAATATCTTTAGAAATGAGCTCATTTTTTACTCTATCTTGACCAATTTTGTCTAACTTATCGAGAGATTGAAGTACAGATTCTTGGTTGTTTTTGACATCACTTTTGGACAAAATCTCAAAGAGAACAGAACGGCTATTAATTTTAATAATAGCGTTTTTAATTTTTAATTTTTGAATGCCGGCATACATTAAGGCAATGATTTCAGCATCAGCAATAGGGGAGGAAGTTCCGAAAATATCGATATCACATTGAATGAATTCTCGATAACGACCTTTTTGAGTGTTTTCAGCACGCCAGACTGGTTGAATTTGATAACGCTTAAAAGGAAGTTGAATTTCGTTTGAATAGATAGCTAGAATTTTTGAAGCAGGGACGGTTAAATCATAACGAAGACCAATTTCTCGATCGCCATTATCTTTAAAGAAATAGCCTAATTTATCGTCAGTTTCATTACTGTATTTACCTTTTAAAACTGAAGCATATTCCAACGCTGGAGTTTCTAAAGGTTGAAAACCAAAAGTTTCAAAAATTTCAGTTAAAGTATTTTTGACATAGTTACGGACCGTCATTTCTTTGGGCAAAAAATCTCGAAAACCTTTTAATGTTTGTGGTTTAGTCATGATGTATTTTAAATGAAAGTTACTTTGAAGTAAAATAGGACTTATGAATGTAATTAATTTAATTTATAAAGATTGGAAATTAAATGTTGATCTAGAAGGTGGAAGAATTATTAAATTAGAAAAAAGGGATCAAAAAATATTGGGAACTTTTGATAGAATTGATGGAAAACAAGGTAATACTCATGTTTGTGTGCCAAATTTTGCGGCGGAAGGAATGGAAAAATATGGCTTTATCTTTCATGGGCCATTTAGAAATAGTGAATGGAAATTGATTAACCAAACTAATAATAGTTTGGAAATTAATTGTGAAATAGATGCTTTGAATGTAATCCAAAGATTTAGTATTGGTAATAAATTTAAACAAGAAATAATTATTAATAATAAAAGTACTGAAGTAAAAAGAGTAAATGTGGGAATGCATAATTATTGGGATACAGAATTTGGGTGGAAAGGATCGAAACTTAACGGAAAAAAGATTGACCGAGGAATAAAAAATAGTGTTGATTTAAAAATAGAAAAGAATAATGTTTTAGAATTGCCAAATAAAGCGCCTATTAATTGGTATTTGTTTGGTTTTAAATATGTAAAATTGTGGACGGGTGTTAAAGAAGAAAAAGGAGAAAAAATTTTTGATCAAAAATATATTTGTGTTGAACCTATTATGGAAAGAGAGAGATTTGTGGAAGATGAAGCAAGTTTACTGAAACCGAGAGGAGAATTGAGGTTAAAACAAGTTATCGAAGTTTTTTAATTGGGGTGGTATACCGGACTTGAACCGGCAACCTCAGCTTTCACAGAGCTGCGCTCTAACCAATTGAGCTAATACCACCATGATTTTTAAAACTTAAGTTTAAATTTCTAATGACAAATGTCCAATAAAAAATAGAATTAAGTGGTTTATTTTAACACGAAGGGGAGATTTTGAGAGAATTTTAGTTATTGACGGGAGTCTCTGGAATTTGGGCAGTTGGAGTATCGAGAGTAATTATTTTAGATACATAAAAAGTTTTGGCGATTTTGGCGTCTGGTTGGATTACTACAATAATTTTTTGACCAGATTTTAATTTGTCGATGGTTAATTTATTACCATCTTTATCTATTATTTCACTTTTAGAATCGGTTTTAATTTGATATTGAGCTTCTTTATTTTTAATTGGAATTAAAACAAAAACTGGGGAAGCTTGTGAAATATCAACAATTTTTCCAAGAACAATTTCGTTTTTATTTTCAATAGTTTTTAATTCAGTAATAACAATTCTTTTAGCTTCGAGATTATTGAATTGATCAAAATAACCCATAATCAAAATATCTTGTCCAACTTTAAGGTTTTCTATTTTTGTTTTGTTTTTTTTAGCATCTATAAAAACAGTATCAGTGTTTAGAGTTATATTTTTTGATTCGTTTTTATAACTGATAGTGATTTTGGTAGTGTCAATTTTAGTAATGGTGCCAATAAGAGATTTTGGTGTATTTGAAACATTAGAAACAATTTCTTTACTGGTTTGTTGTATTTCTTTAACTTTGTTAGTCACCATTTCTCTAACTTCTTCAGTTAAAGTTTTGTTTGGAGTAGGAGTGACTTCCTGGGCAAAGATTGGTTGAGAAAAAATAAGAGAGCTTAAAAGCAAAAAAAATAAATACATATATTTATATTTTAGCAGTTGAATAAGTAAGACTTAATTCTATCTCTTCTTGATTATCTTCAGAGTCAATGCTGTTAATTTTAATTAAATTCATACCACTTTCAAGCTCGATATTAATACTAAAAACACCGTTGGAGTTGGCTTTGCCATTAAAAGTTTTGGCTGCGGTAGAAATTATAATAAGGCTATTTGGTTTACTATCTCCCTTGATGCTGATTTTAGCATTGGAAAGAACAGAGTTATTTTCTGGAGAAGTAATGGTCGTTGAAGTTTTTGTTTGAGAAACGGCTGGAGTAGTTGTCATTTGAGTGGACATTTGAATATTTGTAATAGTAGGAGTAGGAGATACTTGAATAGAAGATTGGTTAGAAGTTTTGTTTTTGTTTAGAGCAAAAAAAGCACCGGTAATACCAAAACCTAAAATTGAGCCGAGAGTAATGGCCAGAAATAGTTCTTTTATCATTTTACTATTATAGATGATATCACAAATAGTCAAAAGTTGATGATAGAATTGAACATATGGAAATAAAAATTCTCGCAAATAATTCAGTTTATTTAAAAGGTAAAAAAGAAAGTGTTTTAATTAATCCAAATAAAGAGATGCGTGAAGACAGTAAATATCCTTCAAGAATTTTTTTATTTACAGCAGAAAAGTACGATGGGATGGGTTTTAATGGTGATAATATTTTAATTAGAGCTCCAGGAGAATATGAGGTTGGCGGAGTGGAAATAAATGGCTATAGCTTGGGAGACGATAATACACTTTATGTTTTAAATATTGATGGAATTAAAATAGTATTTTTGGGTGAATTGGAGGAATCTTTAAGTGACAAAAGGATTGAAAAAATAGATTCAGCTGATGTTCTTTTGGCTCCGGTTTTAATAAAAGATAGTTCAAGTGCAAAATTGGTTTTAGATTGGGCTAAAAAGTGGGGAGTAAATTATTTAATTCCAATGGGTTATGATGATAAAGATAAAACTAATTTAGATACATTTTTAGATAAAGCAGATCAAGAGGGTTTGGAGGCAATTGAGAGTTTGAAAGTTGATAAAGATGATTTACCAGATGGTTTAGAATTGAAGGTTTTAAAGAAGGTATAATACTAAATATATGACAACAGACTTAATCAGATTGCCACCTAGCTCTGAGGAAGCAGAAGTTTGTGTATTAGGTTCAATCTTAATTGATAATGATGCGGTTTTGGCGGTGTCGGAATTTTTGAGATCAGATCATTTTTATAATTCTAACTACAGTAAGATTTATGAAGCGATGATGAAGCTTTATGAAGAAAGATCACCTATAGATATAGTTACAGTTTCGGAAAAATTGAAAGAACTTAAAGTTTTAAAAAATATTGGCGGGAAAGGATTTTTGACAAGATTGGCCAGTGAAGTGCCAACTTCGGCAAATGTGGAAAGTTATGGGCATATTATTAAATCGCTATCCGCTAAAAGAGAATTAATTTCAGCAGCTGGAAGAATTAGTGAAAAAGCTTTTGATCCTGGATTGCCAGCAGACCAATTATTAGATATAGCTGAACAGGAAATTTTTTCTTTATCTCAAAAACATTTAAAATCTATTCCAACTTCACTAAAGGAAGTTTTAACAGCTAGTTTTGATAGGTTGGATGAATTGCAAAAATTGGGAAGTGGTTTAAGAGGGGTGCCAAGTGGTTTTAAGGGGTTAGATAATATTTTGGCAGGGATGCAGGACAGTAACTTATTAATTTTAGCAGCTAGACCAGGTGTGGGCAAAACAGCTTTTGGTTTGAATATTGCCAGACATGTGGCGGTAGAAGAAAAAATGCCAGTTTGTTTTTTTTCATTGGAAATGAGCAAGGAGGAATTAGTTGATCGTTTATTAGTAAGACAAGGTTTAATTGATGCTTGGAAATTAAAAACAGGCCAATTGTCGGCGACTGATTTTGATGCATTATCCGAATCTATGGGAATATTGGCGGAAGCACCTCTATATATTGATGACACTCCAGGATTAACAGTAACTGAATTAAGAACAAAAGCCAGAAGATTACAAATAGATAAAGGAATTAAATTTATAGTAGTTGATTATTTGCAATTAATGCATGGATCTACTAGAGACAACAGAGTTCAAGAGGTTTCGGAAATTTCTCAAGGGTTGAAAAATTTAGCTAGAGAATTAAAAGTACCAATTTTGGCTTTAGCTCAATTATCTAGAGCCATGGAAGCAAGAGGGGGTAAACCAAGATTGTCTGATTTAAGAGAATCTGGAAGTATTGAACAAGATGCTGACGTAGTGTTCTTTTTGTCGAGAGAAGATGAGGAAATAAGAGAAATGGTGACATGTAGTATCGAAAAACACCGAAATGGACCGACTGGAAGCTTTAATTTATATTTCAATGGCAAACAAGTTAGTTTTTTTGATGTAGAAAAAAAGCAATAATATTTTGTGCCGAAGGAGGGACTTGAACCCCCATGACATTGCTGTCACACGCTCTTGAGGCGTGCGTGTCTACCATTCCACCACTTCGGCTAAAGTAATCTATATTATAACCTAAACAAGGTTTTTTTAAATGATAAAATAGATTATGAATTTAGGAATTTTGAGAATTATTGGAATACTACTTTTTGTCTATCTAACTTGGAGGAATTTAAGGGATAATTATGAAGAAGATAAGATTGTAACTTATTCTTGGATTTCTTTATTGGGATTTTTTGTTGGAGGAAGAATTACTTACGGTTTGATTAATTTTGGAATTTGGAATGATAGTTGGTTAAGTTGGTTTTCGGTTTGGAATAAACCAGGAATGGATTATGTTGGTGGATTCCTGTCTTTAATATTGGTTAATTTTATTTTTTCTAAGTTAAATAACTGGAAATTTATCCCTTTTTGTGAAGACATTTTAATTAATGTTTTATTGTTAATAGTTTTTCTGATGGGGGATGAATTTTTAAGAACAAAATTTGATTTAAAAGTTGGAGGTTATCTTTTGCTTTTAATTTTATTAATGTTTTTTGTGAACTTGGCTAAGAAAAAATATAGATCATTGGTTTGGTATAAGAGTGGCAAAAAAGGTTTTGCTTTTTTTGCAACTGGATTTATTTCTTTTTTAATTTTGGGAATATTAGGAATTGTTTTTAAGGTTAACTTAATTTATTCAATTTTATATTGGATTATCAGTTTGATTTCCTTGGTGGGATTAGGTATATTAGGATAAATATATGAAAAAAAATAAAAGTGATATTTTAAATTTTCCAAGAAAACTATTATCTCCAATTAAACTTTTTTTAGAAAAAGAATTAGTTAAGTCTAAAAGAATTAAAAAACAGCTTAAAAAGAATGATCCATTTCTTGTTGGGGATAGAACTAATGAGAATTCTTTTGAAGATGATTTAGATGAACAAATTGGCCATTTTGATAATGAAATTAAAACTAGATTTTTAAGTAAACAGATTGTTCAATTTAGAAAAGCTTTAACGAGAATGAAAATAGGTAAATATGGTATTTGTGAAAAATGTGGAAAAATGATTGATACGGACAGATTGGCAGTTAAACCAGAAGCAACAGATTGTATAAAATGTAGCAAAGAACGTGAAGCCTAGCGAAATAATAGTGAAAAACTACGGTATAAGTTTTGGAATAAATGGGGTATTTTTTATTTTATTGAGTATAATATTTACTCTATTATTTTTATATCTGGCAATTAAAAAAGGTAGGGGATATTGGTTGATTTTTATTGGTGCGATGGCTAATTTAATTGAAAGAATTATGCTTGGTTATGTGAGGGATTATTGGAATTTTTTTTATTTAGGTCTTTACAACAATATTAATGATTGGATAATTGGAATAGGGGTTTTAATTTGTTTAATTGATATCTTATGGAAGAAGTCAAAATAATTTTTGAAGATAAAGAAGTGTTGGTGGTGGAAAAACCGGCCTTTATGACGACAACTAAAGAGAAAAAAGAAGAAAAAGGAACATTGGAAGATTTTTTAAGGGAGTTTAGGCCAAATGATTTACCAAGAAATGGAATTGTTCATAGATTAGATAAAGGAACTTCTGGATTGGTAATGATGGCTAAAACAGAAGAGTCTTTTTTGGGGTTAAAAAAGCAATTTAAGGAGAGAACTTTGATTAAACAGTATTATTGTTTGGTTGGTGGAGATGTATCCTTTGAAGGGGAGATAAATATGCCAATTGATAGGTCTAAATATGTTTTTGCTAAATTTGGAGTAAGTGTTGATGGAAAAAAGGCTTTGACTGAATTTAGAGTGATTAAAAAATATAAAAAAGAAGAGAAAATTTATAGTTTATTGTCAATTAATTTAAAAACAGGAAGAACGCATCAAATTAGGGTTCATTTAAGTTATTTAAGGTGGCCCTTGGTGGGGGATAGGGTTTACGGAGGAGAAGTTATCGATGATTTGAAAAGGCCTTTCTTGCATGCTTTTAAAATAGTTTTTGAACATCCAACTAGTGGTCAAAAAATAAATTTAGAAATAGACATACCTAATGACTTGAAAGAGGTTTTAAAAAATTATGAGGAACAATAGAATAAAAAAGAAAATAAATATAAAAGTTTTTTTTGCAATTTTTTGGTTGATATTTTTTGGAGTTTTAATTTTTTTGAGTTTTTGGAATAAAAGGGACAAAGATTTAAATTTAGATCACAAGTTTGGGATAATTGCGACAGATGGAGTTGCTTTGGTTTCTATCTCTGATGATAGAAAAATGATTAATGAGTTAAATTTAAATGAAGAAGTATCAAAAGAATTTAAAAATATTTTGGATGAAGAAAAAAATTCTGACCAGATAAAAAATATTTTTTGGTATAGTTTTGGATTTTTTCCTGATAAAATTTTATTTTTAAATTCAACAAGTCAATGGAAAGAAAATTCTTTTTTAATTGAAAATTTAGGATTTTTAAATTGGTTAAAATATAGAAAAAATTATGAAAAAATGTTTTTAAAACAAGAAAAAATAAATGGCAAAATTAGCGAAAATGATTTATTTCTTGATGAAGTTTTGGTAAGAGATTTTTCCGAAAGTAAGTTAAATAATGAAGAACTGAGATTGTCGGTTTTTAATAATACTAATGAAAGCGGTTTAGCAAGATTTATGACTAAGAGATTGGAATGGTCGGGATTTTCGGTGATTTCTAATGATAATGATAATCAAAAAGTCGATAAATGTTTAATTGTTTATGGGAATAAAACTGATTTGAATTATGGTTGGAAGATAATCAATAGAATTTTTGATTGTGAAAAGAAAAAAGATGAAACTTTAAATGAAAATGAGTTAGAGATATATTTTGGCGATAAATTTGCTTCAATGGTAAAATATTCTAATTATTTTAAATAAAATATATTTATGTCAGGTCATTCTAAGTGGTCAAACATTAAAAATAGAAAGGGGGCTCAAGATAAAAAAAGAAGTACGGTTTTTACTAGGGTTTCGAAAAATATATTAACAGCATTGAGAGATGGAACTGGTGTAAAAGCAGCAATTGATAAGGCAAGAGAAGTGAATATGCCGAAAGAAAATATAGATAGATTAATTGCAAAATTTGAAGGAGGAAAGGCAAATTTGGTCACTGTAACTCTTGAAGGCTATGGTCCATTTGGAGTACCAATCGTAATTGATTTAGAGACAGATAATAAAAATAGAATTTTGGGAGAAATTAAATTAATTTTTAGAAATTATGGTGGTAATTTAGGTGAAAGTAATTCAGTTATGTTTCAATTTAAAAGAGTAGGGGAAGTGGAAATATCTGATTTTCCAGATCTTAGTTCATCAGATCTCAGTTTGGAATTGATTGATGCTGGAGTAATTGATTTTGACGAAAATATTATTTTGACAGAACCAAACAATTTAGATGAAATGGTAAAAAAAGTAGAGAAAATGGGTTTAAAGGTGGCAAACTCGGGATTGGTCTTAAGAGCAAATAATCCAACTATACTTAATTCGGATGATGAAGTAAGTAAAATTATGGATATGATTGAAGAACTTGAAGAAAATGATGATGTGGTAAGTGTTTTTGCAGGATTTGATTATAAAAAGGTATAATTTATTAATGTCAAAAAGAATTAGGTATTTAATATCATCTTTATTAGCAGCAATTGGCTTTTATTTCTTCTTGAGCTTACCCTATGAATCTCATTATTATGGATTGTTGGTAGGAGTAGTTTTGGTAATTTTTTGTTTTTGGTTTGGATTAGGAATTGTTTTTGATAAAAGCATTTATATCAGATTGATGTCTATAGTTATGCCAGTAGCTTTTTTTATTGGATTTGCTTTATTTGCAACTTTATTACCTCAAAATTTTTTATTAACTTTTTTCTATAGTTTGTTTTTTGGGTTAATAAGTTATGCCATGTTTTTGGTAGAAAATGTGTTTTTAGTAGCAATAGGTTTTAGAACGCCACCACTTTACAGAGCAGCTTATACTGTTGGTTTAATTTTATTATTGTTATCTTCTTTTTTCTTATTTGATAGTCTTTTTTCTTTTAAGTTTAACTACTGGTTAAATATGATTATAGTTTTTGTTATTTCAATTGTTATATTTTTATATATTTTTTTCAGTGTAACAATAGAATTACCCGATGATGGAAAAGATAAAAATGTTTGGTATTATATTTTTGTCCCTTCACTTTTAATGGCAGAAATGGCTTTAGTTTTGAGTTTTTGGCCGGTTGGTATTTTTAAGGGATCAATATATTTAGTTATGATAGTTTATGTTTTGAGTAGTTTGCTTCATGCAGAATTGAGAGAAAGACTTTTTAAAAAAACTTGGCGAGTTTTAGTATGGATAGGAGTGGCAATAATATTAGGAATAGTTTTGACTGGGAATTCTATAGTTTAGAAACTACTGAACACAAGTAATAGCAACAGTAGTAACAACGTCTTCGATACTACAGCCACGAGAAAGATCATTAATTGGTTTTTTCATATTTTGAGTAAGAGGACCATAAGCCTTGGCTTGAGCAATTCTTTCTACTAATTTATAGGCGATGTTTCCAGAATTTAGGTCTGGGAAAATTAAAATATTAGCTTGACCACCTATACAGTTTCCAGGAAATTTAAGATCACAAATACGAGGAACTAAAGCAGCATCACCTTGTAATTCACCTTCTATAATTAAGTCAGGATTTTTTTGACGAACTAAATTAGTAGCAAGTTTAACTTTGTCGACTGATTCACCCTTAGCACTGCTATTGGTTGAATAAGAAAGCATAGCAATTAGAGGAATTTTTTTGGTAAGAAGATTAAAAGATTTGGCTGTTTGAATAGTAATTTCAGATAAATCTTCAGCAGTTGGACTAACATTTAGGCCACAATCGGCAAAAAACAATAAACCGTCTTCACCAATATCTTTATTTTTAGTTTCAATAATAAAAAAACTAGAAACTAATTTTGAATTTTCTTTGGCTTTAATAATTTGAAGAGATGGCTTAAGAGTGTCAAGAGTGGTATGGATAGCTCCGGCAACTAGACCATCAGCTAGACCAAGATGAACCATTAAAGTGCCAAAATAAATTGGATCTTTAACTAGAACTTTTGCCTCATCTAAGGTTAAACCTTTGTCTTTTCTTAATTCAAAAAGAGTCGTGGCAAATTGGTCTAGAAGAGGGGACTTTTTAGGATTAATATCAGAATCTGGATTTGAGCCTAAAATTATGACTTCGGCAATTTTTTGATCACGGATTATTTTAGCAGCTTGGATAATTCTGTTATCGGTACCTTCCGGAAGAACAATTTTTTTATAATTTAATTTGGCTTGTTGATAAATATTTTCAATAATTTGATTCATTGCCTATTATATATAAAAATGAGGATATTAAATAGAATTTGATTGTTTTTATTGGAAAGATAGGTAATATTTATATATTAATATGTTAAAAAAGGGGAGTGAAGGGAACTTAGATCTCAGTTCTCAGATTTCAGATGTCAGTTTAGATATTAAATAATAAGTTACAGACAGAGTAATTGTTTAGCTTTAATTAGGTTCAGATTTTTTAAAAAATAAATGACAGGTAGGCAGGGCAGAGGGGAGTCCTATAATATATAACATCCTATAATATTTTCACGAAATATCCTATAGTTTTCACGGAGCAGGTGATATAGTGTGATATAGTCTCTGTGGAAAACTCATATTCGGCTGAATGTATCAAAGTGGAGTCTCCAAGAGGGAGGAGAAGACGTAATTAATTACCAATTTCTAATATTCAATATTTAATTAATGGTGAAAAAGACAAGTGAGAGAGAAGAGATTTAATTGCTATCTCCTAGCAGAAGGAGGCTAAATATGCTATGTCGCACAATGTATCTTTTGCGACATTATGTAAATATTTAGGTAGGGGGAGGGCTATTTTTAAACTAATTTCTAATTTTTAATTTCCAATTTTAAATCACTGGATTTATCTTTATTTGTTTAATTTATTTAAAAAGCCCTAATTCCCCATTTGGTCTTTTTCTTTTAAATTTATAACTTTGGCCTTAAATTTTGGTGGTTGACTCCCCTATGTCTTTTTTGGACAGGAGATTTTGGATTTTGTGCCTAATGATAGGCAAAATTGAACCTAAAACGTCATCAGAGCCCCTGTAAACGCAAATAATAAAACTGCCGATTACTTTTACCTCTTTATTTATTAAATTGATTGGATCTGTCTTGAAAAAGTGCCAACATGGTAAGATTGTTTATGGAAAATGATTTGGGTATTTTAATAAGGCGATTTTTGGAGCATTTGGAAATTGAAAAAAACTGCTCAAGACTGACAATTAGAAATTACCAACATTATTTAGATGTGTTAATGCATTTTCTGTCGGAAGAGAATAAAGATAAGAAACTTACTGTTAATGAAATAACAGTGGATGTGGTGAGAAGGTTTAGACTTTTTTTGGCCAGACAGAAGGGAAGTATAGGAGAAATGAAATTGGTAACTCAGGGTTATTACGTGATTGCTTTAAGATCGTTTTTAAAATGGCTAATCAAAAACGACTATAAGGTGCTTCAACCAGAAAAGTTGGATGTGCCCAAAGTTAAAGATCATTCTTTGAAGTTTTTGGATGCTCAGCAGATGGAGAGACTTTTAGTACAACCAATCCCCTCTAGCAAAAATGGTTTTAGGGATCGAGCCATTTTAGAACTTTTATTTTCAACTGGATTACGTGTTTCTGAATTGGTTCACTTAGATCGTGATCAAATTAATTTGAAAACTAGGGAGTTTGGAGTGATTGGTAAAGGTGGTCGAGCGAGAGTGGTTTTTATTTCTAAACAAGCAGCTGACCATGTCGCAAAATATTTAATGAGTCGCGAAGATAAGTATAAACCCCTGTTTATTAGAGATTTGAGACCGAATGAAATTCCACTTGGAGATGAAAAAGTTAGACTAACAGCAAGATCTATACAAAGATTAGTTAAACACTATGTGAAAACTGCTAACTTACCAGTAGATGCGACACCCCACACCTTAAGACATTCAATGGCTACAGATCTTTTGAGATCTGGAGCTGACCTAAGATCGGTTCAAGAACTTTTGGGACATAAAAATATTGCCACAACTCAAATTTATACTCATGTGACGGATGCTAGATTGCGAGAAGTTCATGAAAAATTTCATTCGGGAAATAAATAGATATTAATACCCTATAGTGACGGTAAATTACCAATAATTAGTCCCCTCCACTGTTTTTAATAGTTTACTCTTTGATGGTAGTATATTTATCCCTAATTTAGGCCAAAAACGAAAAACGTGGGTATCTTAGCGGTCTTTTAGTAATATTGCTAATGTATACTTATTAGATATGTACACCCTATAGTATCAATATTTTTTACTTTGTTTTTTCGTCTTCTATTGTTGAATCATTTTTATTTATGACAGTCATTGCACTGAGTTTGTCGTCAGTAGATTTAAAGCGCATAAGAATTACTCCTTTAGTGTTGCGACTAAGAGTTGGAATATTTTTTAAAGGGAGTCTAATTGTAATAGCTTTTTTGGAAACTAAAACAACTTGGTCATCTGTTTCGGAAACAACTTGAGCAGCGGCAATCTTTCCATTTTTAGCACTAAGATTAGCTACTTTAATACCTATACCACCACGTTTTTGAGAAGGATAGAGATAAACATCAGTTCTTTTACCAACTCCGTTTTCAGTGACAACCAGAAGGTGTTTAAAAATGCCTTTTTCTTTTTTATCGATAACACTAGGAACAACATCCATTCCAACCAGGGTATCTGCTTCTTTAAGAAGAATACCTCTGACTCCTCGAGTTTGACGACCCATTGGACGACAATCTCTTTCATCAAAGCGGATACATTTACCATTTTTGGTAACTATGAATATTTGATTATCGCCTTCAGTTAGTTTGGCCCAAGTGAGTTGATCGTTTAAATCAAGCTTGATAGCAGCTAAACCGGTTTGACGAATATTTTTAAATTTGTCGATAGAAGTTTTCTTAACGACACCATTTTTGGTGGCAAGTAAAATGAACTTAGCTTTGGTATTTTTGCCGATAGGAAGAATTGTTTGAACAGTTTCACCTTGAACAATGTTAATTAAATTAACAACAGCTTGGCCTTTGGCTTGTCTAGTTCCTTCTTGAATATCCCAAACTTTTGTTTTAAAAACTCGACCGCGATTGGTAAAGAACAAAAGATCGTCGTGGGTATCAACAGAAAGCATACATTCAATTTCATCTTCACTTTTTGTGGTCATTCCAACCACTCCAACTCCACCTCTTTTTTGAGTGTGGTAAGTTTCTTTAGCAACTCGCTTTATGTAACCCGTTTTAGTAAGAGCAACAAGAACAGCTTCATTTGGGACTAAATCTTCTTCACTAAAATCTTCTAATCTACGAGCATAAATTTTAGTTTTTCTAGTGTCACCATATTTTTCTATAATTTCACTGTTTTCTTGTTTAAGGACTCCAACCATAACTTCTGGTTTAGTAATAATGGCTGTTAAATTGGCAATAGTTTTTTCAATTTCACTATATTCATCGTCAAGCTTTTGACGTTCAAGTCCAGAGAGTTTTTTAAGTTGCATTTCAAGAATGGCTTGAGCTTGAAGATCTGTAAAACCAAATTTTTCCATTAATTTACCTTTTGGATCTTCTTCTGGCTTGGTACCACGAATAGTTTTAATAACTTCTTCAATGAAATCGAGAGCTTTTTTAAGACCTTCTAGAATATGAGCTCGCATTAATGATCCTTTTAAGTCAAAAATGGTACGGCGACGAATGACAGTTTCGCGGTGTCGGAGGAAAAGTAATAACATTTGGCGTAAGTTTAGAGTTTGAGGAACTCCGTTAACCAAGGCCAACATATTGGCAGAATAAGATGATTGAAGGGCGGTATATTTAAAAAGTTTGTTTAAAATTGATTTTGGTTTACCAATTTTTTTAATTTCAACAACGACTCGAATACCATGGCGGTCTGATTCATCACGAAGGTCGGAAATACCAATTATTTTTTTATCACGAACTAAATCAGCAATTTTTTTGACTAATTCAGCTTTGTTAACTTGATAAGGAAGTTCAGTAATAATAATTCGGATTCTTCCAGATTTGGTTTCTTCTATGTTAGTTTTACCTCGGACCATGAATTTACCACGACCAGTGTTATACATTTCGATAATGCCTGTTTTACCATAAATTTCACCAGAAGTAGGAAAGTCTGGTCCTTGGACAAATTTGACTAAATCTTCGACTGTGGCACTGGTTTCAAAATTAAAATGTTCTTTTTCTAACTCAAAAGCTGGTCTTAAAACCATTTCTTGAGTGTTTTTGGGTGGAGCTAAAAGATTATTTAGTTCAGCTTCAGCTTCGATTTTTTCTAATCGACTATTATCTAAAATAAAATCGATACCTTGACATAACTCTTTCAAATTGTGTGGAGGAATGCGGGTGGCCATACCGACAGCAATACCGTCGGCGCCATTTAAAAGTAGAACTGGAATTTTAGTAGGAAGAACAGATGGTTCTTTGATGGTGGCGTCGAAATTATCAACCATATCGACGGTTTCTTTACTCATATCAGAAATCATTTCGGTGGTAATTTTATCTAATTTAACTTCGGTGTAACGCATGGCAGCTGGAGGGTCTCCATCAATTGATCCAAAATTTCCTTGGCCTTTAATTAGGGGGTAACGAAGGGAAAAATCTTGAGCTAGGCGAACAAGAGCACCATAAACAGACATATCTCCATGTGGATGATATTTACCTAAAACTTCACCGACAACTTTAGCTGATTTACAAGTTTTACCACCACTACCAAGATTCATTGAATCCATGGCATAAATAATTCGGCGATGAACTGGTTTAAGACCATCACGGACGTCTGGAAGGGCTCGTTGAACGATGACACTCATGGCATAATCGAGATAAGATGTTTCCATTTCTGGAACGATGTCTACTTCTAAAATTCGGCCAATATTGGTGTTGGTTCTTTTAATGTCGTTGACAATAGTATTTTTCTCTTCGGTCATATTAAATTAAATATCTAATTTTGCTAAATGAGCATGAGTTTGAATAAATTTTTTTCTAGGTGGAACTTCTTCACTCATAAGAATTCGGAAGATTTCATCAGCCTTGATGGCGTCGGAAACATTAACTCTTTTAAGCATTCTAGTTTCAGGATTCATGGTGGTTTCCCAAAGTTGTTGAGGATTCATTTCACCTAAACCTTTATAGCGTTGGACATCATAGGCCTTAGAAAGATCTAAAGTTTTAAGATATTTTTCCTGTTCGTCTTCGGTGTAAATATATTTAATGGTTTTCCCTTGTTTAACTTTAAAAAGTGGTGGCATGGCGATATAGACATAACCATTTTCGATTAAATTAGGTAAATGTCGATACATAAAAGTTAATAAGAGAGCGGCAATATGGGCACCATCGACATCAGCATCGGACATTAAAATAATGCGATGATAACGAAGTTTTTCAAAATTCATTGTCTCACCTATTCCCATACCTAAGGCAACAATTAAATCTTTTAATTTATCAGAAGCAACAACTTTATCAAGTCTCATACCCTCAGTGTTAAGAGCTTTTCCCCAAAGAGGAAGAATGGCTTGAAAACGACGATCTCTCCCCTGCTTAGCAGAGCCACCGGCAGAATCTCCTTCAACGATATAGATTTCACTTTCAGCTGGATCTTTTGATTGACAGTCGGCTAATTTTCCGGGTAAGCCAAGTGATTCAAAAGCACCTTTACGCATAATGACATCTCTGGCGGCTTTAGCAGCTTTTCGAATTTGGATAGTTAAAAGAGCTTTTCCAACAATAATTTTGGCAACATCTGGATGTTCTTCAAAATAAATTTCTAATTCTTCTTTGACGATTTTAGAAACAATAGGCTGAACTTCACTGTTACCTAATTTTCCTTTTGTCTGACCCTCAAACTGAAGATCTTTTGAACCCATTTTAATGGAAACTACTGCAGTAAGACCTTCTCTAACATCGTCGCCAGTGATGGTGTCATCTTTGGCTTTTAGAAGTTCTTTTTTAGTAGCATAATCTCTAATTACTTTAGTTAAGGCAATTTTAAATCCGGTTAAATGAGTTCCACCTTCATGAGTGTTGATAATATTGACGAAAGATGGGGTGTTTTCTTGAAAAGTATCATTGTATTGAATAGCAATTTCAACATCTATGCCTTCATCTTGACGGTGAAGATATATAGGTTCATGAGCGACTACTTTGTTTTTATTTAATTCTCTGATTAGAGAAATTATTCCGCCTTCAAAGTAATAATGATGCTGAAGATTACTTCTTTCGTCGTAAAAATGAAAAAATATTTTAGAAGTAAGATAAGCGCGATCCTTGATTGACTTAATAATTACTTTTGGATCAAATTCAATTGTTTCTTTAAATATTTCTGGGTCTGGATAGAAAGTGACCGTGGTTCCAGTGGTTTCCTTGGGAATTATTTTTTTTAGTTTTTCAATTTTAGTTTCATCAATTTGAGATAATTTTGTTTTTAGACCACCTTTGGAGAATTCAATAAAATTAATTTTACTGTCTCTTCTAATTTCAATTTGATAAAGACTAGAAAGAGCATTGACACAAGCAGCGCCGACTCCGTGGAGACCGCCAGAAACTTTGTAGGCAGAACCTTCAAATTTTCCTCCAGAATGGAGAGTAGTCATAATGACTTCAACAGCTGGTTTTTTGTATTTAGGCATGATGTCGATAGGAATACCTCGACCATCATCAGCGACACTGACAGAATTGTCGGGATGGATAACTATCCAAATGTTTTTGGCAAAGCCTGCCAAAGCCTCATCAATAGAATTATCAACAATTTCGGTTAAACAATGATGTAGTCCCCTAGTGTCAGTGGAACCAATATACATGGCTGGACGTTTTCTGACTGGTTCTAAACCTTCCAATACAACTATTTGTTCTCCGGTATATTCTTGTTTTGACTTCGACATGAATTCATTCTAACAGAGTAAAATTAGCTTTACAATAAGCAAATTATTCCTATCTTTAGGCAAAACTTTTTTATAAAATTACTCTAATTTTTGACTAAAATAATGCCTTAACTTAGGCTTTTTTAGTTGTTAATTTAGAGATAGCATCGAAACTGATGATAGAAGTGGCAACTAGAACGTTTAAAGATATATTTATCCCAAACATAGGTATTTCTACTATTTTATCGACTAATTTTAAGACATCTTGAGAAATTCCAAAGTTTTCACTGCCAGCAATAATGGCAATTTTTGATTTATATTTGGCTTTTTGGTAATTAACACTGTCTTTTGTTTGTTCACAACCAACAATTTGATAACCTTCTTTTTTAAGCTGAATAATGCATTCTTTGGTGTTTTGATATTGTTCCCACGGAACCCATTTCCAAGTGCCAATAGAAGCTCGATGAATTTTTATGTTGGGAGGAGTAACGACTGGTCCGCAAAGACAAATTTTTTCGGCAGCTAAGGCATCCGCCAATCGAAAAAAAGAACCAATATTGTATGTATCTAAAACGTTATCTAAAACTAAAATAATTGGGTTGCGTTTGATTTCTTTTTGTAATTTCTTTGACTCCCCTGTTTTGCTTTTTCTTAATTGATGAGAATTGAGTTTCATAAATCTTCTCTGTCCTTCGAATATCTCCCTTTAACATAGGGAGATATTTTTTATAATAATTAATTATATCAAAAAACCCCGCAGGGGCGGGGTTTTTATTAGTTACAAATTTATTTAATTACATTCAGCAGCAGTAGCAGCACCAGCGACGTCACCAGTGGCGGCTTCAGCAGCAATAGCATTTGGATCAGTTAGAGTTTTTCTACACTCTTTTGGAGCGTTTTTGAAAGCACTACAGATAGCTTCTTTAATAACATCTGGAGTTCTAATTTGATTTAAACTAAATACTTCATTACCAATTTTAAGATTTTGATCAGTAGCATCAGCAGTGATTTCTGGTGGAAAAGATTGTTCTCCAATCATTAATGAAGGCGATCCTTGAATCTGGTATTTGGTAGTATCAGCAATTTCTTTTTCAATTAAACTGGCAGCATCTTTATTAAAACACTCAGTGATTTTGTTGGTATCTAAACCAGCTTTTTTAGCTTGTTCTTCCCAGCAAGTATCAGCGTTTTGATAGGTGCAATTATCATTGGTGTTTTTAATGAAATCCCACCAAGCTTTCTTATCTTCATTTAAATTATAGGCACAAATTTCTCTTACATCTTGATTAGCTTCGATTCGGCCATGAAGAGAAGAATAAAGATTATTACCAATTTTTAAATATTGACTTTCGTTGTTACAATTTTTAACCATAACAGAAATTTGTTGTTGGCAATCAGCAACATCTCTTAATTGACCACCACTATTTTTGACATAAGTTTCACATTGAGTTGGGTCTGGATTAACTGTTTTACAATAACTGCTAAGATTACCTTCAATTTTTTCAAAAATATAGCGAGGTCTAAGTTCAACTTTATCGCCAAGAAGATCAAAAACTGGCCTAAGAGTTTCTTCTATTTGATTGCCATAAGGGCAAAAACTCATGACGTAAAAGTCTAATTGAGGTTTATCAGTCTTGGTGGCGGCAAATATATTTTTTGAGGTTAATTTGGTGGCTATTTTAGCCCTGACTTTCATTAAAGCAATACCAGCAGCAAAAGAAGATCCAGCTAATAATAAGGAGAAAAGAATAATTCCAATTATTGGAACATTTATTGATTTCTTACGAACAGGAGAAATAATGTTTTTTTTAATTTGTTTTTTGACCATATTTTTTTTAATTATTAATTTTCTTCAATGGTAATTGCTCCAACAGGACAAGCATCAATTGCTGATTTAATATTATCAGTAATTTCTGTTGGTTGTTTTTTTATTTTGGCCTTGTAGATGGCATTATCCATTTCAAAAGTTTCTGGATCCATCATTGGACAAGTGTTGCAGCCAATACATTTTTCTTGATCAATTATTATTTTAGACATGCTTTTATATTACTTGATTTAGTTTTTATGTCAATATTAATTTAGTTGATATAATATGATTCTATGGAAATTAAGTCTCAAATTGATAATTTAAAAAATCATCAGATTTTTTTGGAAGTAAAAAGATTGGTGGATGTTTTTTTGCAAAAAAATTCTTTTGTAAAAGTTGATACTCCCCTACTTTCGCCTAAATTAATACCAGAATCGTATTTAGAAATTTTTGAAACAGAAAATTTATATTCTGAAATAAAGGAAAAATTATATTTAATTCCTTCTCCTGAATTGTTTTTAAAAAGATTAATTGTTGAAGGAATTGGTAGTTGTTATTCTTTGGAAAAATCTTTTAGAAATAATGAACCAGTGGAAAAGAAACATTCTTATGAATTTACCATGTTGGAATTTTATCGAGTAAATGCAGATTACTTTGATATTGCCGAAGATGTTATGAATTTGATTAGATTTATTTCAAAAAATTTATTTGGTAAAGAGGAAATTAAATATCAAAATAAAATTATTGATTTAAAAATTTTTGAGAAGATTACAGTGGCTGAAGCTTTTAAAAAATATGCTGGAATAACTGACATTTTTGATCACAATAAATTTTTTGAAGAAGCAAAGAAGAAAGGTTATGAAATTGAAAAAATGGACTATGTTGATCTTTGGTCGCAAATTTATGGAATTGAAATTGAACCAAATTTGGGTAAAAATGGCTTAATTACTTTTATTTATGAATATCCACCTGAATTGGCAGCAATTGTTAAAGTTAATGAAAATAATATTGCTGAAAGATTTGAGTTTTATATTGAAGGAATTGAATTGGGAAATTGTGGAAACGAGGGAGTAATAATTGAAGAATATAAAGAAAGATTTGAAAAAGATATTAAAAAACGCCAAAATTTAGGATTAATTAATTGTGAGCCAGACATAGAATTTTTAGAAATTTTAGAAAAATTGCCAAAGTGTGCAGGAATTGCTATTGGAATAGATAGATTAGCGATGATTTTTGCTGATGTTAAAAATATTAATGATTTGAAACTGATTTTAATTGAATAAAATGAAAGATATTTTTTTTGAAGATAAAGTTACCCCTGTTAAGGGGTTAATTAGGAGATATAAAACAAGGGTTTTGATTGAATTAACATATTTGTGTCCGGTGGATTGTGAATTTTGTTTTAGAAAATGGAAGAAAGAAGAAAAAAGAGAAAGTTTGACAAGGAAAGACATTGATAAGATTGTCGATTATATTTTTAAAAATAAAGAAATTGCTGAAGTAATTTTATCGGGAGGTGAACCTTTAATGGTGTTAGATTTATTAAAATATTCTCTTGAGAAACTAAGTGCTTTGGATCAAATAAAAATTTTTAGAATTCATAGTCGAGCCTTGGTTACCGCTCCTCTATTGGTTTCTGAAAAGTTTTTAAAAATTTTAGGACAAAAATATAAACAAATAATTTATTTTTCAGTTCATATTAATCATATTAATGAGCTAACTTCTGAAACTGAAAAGGTTATTGAAAAAATCAGAAAAACAGGAGTAATTTTGTATTCACAATCGGTCTTTTTGAAAGGATTTAATGATTCAGTAGAAGTTTTAGAGAAGCTTTTTTGTAGACTAATCGAAATTGGAGTTAGGCCATATAACATTTATCAATGCAACAAGATTGAAGGGATTGAAAATTTTATAGTACCACTAAAAAAAGAAATAAAAATAATGACGGAATTAAGAAAAAATATCTCTGGATTTGCTTGTCCAACTTTAATTATTGATGTGCCAGGGAATGCAAATAAGATTCCAGTACCTCTAGATTTCTGGGATTTCAAAACTAACACCTTAATAGATTTTAACGGGAATCGAGTCGAGATCGACGAATAATTTCTTTGTTGTTAATTAAAAATTCCCCTGCTTTTATCATGGCTTTTAAAAGTAGATCGATTCTATCTTCAGCTTCATTTCTGGATAAATTTTGAGAAATATTGGGGAAAAAGTGAAAAATTTCATTTCTGCCAAACTTCCAAGCATCCCAAAGACTTTCAGCTAATTCTTCACCATCTTGGTGGATGTCTGATAATTTTTGAAAAACAGAAAATCTTTTATATCTAAGAGAAGGGTTTAAAGTTTTACCAACTCTAAAACGGTCACTTTCATATTCATTGTCGGAAATTATGCCTATTTTAAGAAAGAAATCCTTTAAAAATCCCTCGTAGGCCTTGGCAATAGGAGCAACAAAAAAAGCGTAATCGTAAATTTGATCTTCGGAATTTATCTTTTTTAAGATGGTTTCAACGTCAGTTAATAAATTTTGTTGAAGTGGAGTTAAAAATCTTTTTGTTTCTTCAAAAAGCTGAGGAGATGACATTATCATGTTTTAGATTTTACAAGAAGGAAAAGGAAAATAAAGAAGAGAATAATAAAAACTGTTAAATAGTTTTTGAGAAATCTGAGAGGTAATTGTTTTTCTTCTCTGGCAAAAAGCCAATCTTGAAGAAATTTGGGGTTGTTAAAATAATCTTTTATTTCGTCTATTAATAAATGTAAATTCATAGATAAAAGAAAAGAAAGAATTAAAATATTTGAAGATGAACTAAAAATAAAAAAAGAAATTAATGTTAATCCTATTTGAAAAAAATAGTGATGAAAGATTAAATTATCATGACTACGTCTGGCGGCTTTGATTAATCGATAAAGGGATTTAAAATCTTTTTTTTCGACAACAGCTTGAACAATTCGACTTTCATCAGTATTTGGTTTTCTATAAAACCAGTAAATAATATGGTCGATATCTAGAAAAAAAGTTCCCAAGAGTAATCCTGTGAAAAGATAAATAATTTCAAGATTTGGGACCCTAAAAATAACCCAAATGAGGGAAACTGTAACAAAAACAATCGCAGATGGTAATAAATGAAAGAGTAAATCTTTTTTCACTAATTAATGATAACAAAAATAAAGTTATTCGTATCTTAAAGCTTCGATTGGGGAAAGTTTTGAAGCTTTACGAGCTGGAACAACACCAAAAATAATACCGACTAAAGTGGAAACTCCAAAAGCAATAATAACTGAACTGAGAGTAACTTTGGCTGGAAAAAAGTTATTAATGCCAAGTGATCCTAGCCAACCAATCATAATGCCTACAACTCCACCAAAACTAGAAAGGATAATGGCTTCAATTAAAAATTGAATAAGAATAGCTCGAGGATAAGCACCAATAGCTTTTCGAAGGCCAATTTCTTTAGTCCTTTCAGATACTGTAACTAACATAATATTCATAATTCCAATGCCGCCGACGATTAGGGAGATAGCGGCAATACCTGATAAACCGACAGTTAATATGCCAATTATGGAATTGATACTGGATAATAACTGACTGCTGTCAAAAACAGTGAAAGCATCAGAGTCGTATTTTTCAAGCATAATTTTAGTGATTTCTTTTTTAGTTGACTCAACAGAATCTTTGTTTGCAGCTTTAATTATAAAAGTATTAATATTTTCATTACCAGCTAAATCGGAAACAACTGAAAATGGGGCATAAACAGCATCATCGACACTAGGTCCTCCCATTGAAGCTCCCTTTTGATCGACGACACCAATAACCTTGAATGTTTTTCCTTTAATAATAATTTTTTTACCGACAGCACTTGATTTAGGAAAAAGAGTTTCGGCAATTTTGTAACCTAGAACTACAACTGGACTTTTTTTATCATTTTCTTCATTAGTAAACCAACGACCATTTCCGTTGGAAGGAATTACATTATTACTTTTTCCATATTCTTCGACAGAACCATCAATTTCGGTGGTTTTTTTTATAGCATAATTTGATTTGATGTCAGCATAGGTGGCATTAACTGGCATAATAACAGAGTTTTTAAGTTTTCGATTGAGAAGATTGAAATCTTTTTGAGTAAAACTGGTAGTCATGGCAGTGGCCATACTGTTTTGGGAAAATCCGCCATCATCATTAAAAATTTTACCAGGAGAAATGAAAATGGAATTAGCTCCAAGAGCGTCAAATTGCTGTTCGATGTAGCCTTTAAGACCATTTCCAATTGAAGTTAATAAAATAACAGAGGCAACACCAATAATTATTCCTAAAGAAGTTAAAACGGTTCGGCCTTTATTTTTTAGAATTGATCTAAAACTTGATTTGATTAAGTCATCGATGGAAGGTTTAATCATATTTTACAAAACTTTTTTGAAGATTTTGCCGTCTTTAATGATAATAATTCTATTAGCTTGTTTGGCTAATTCAATATCGTGGGTAACTAGAACGATAGTTCTCCCCTCTTTTTTATTTAGATAATGAAAAAGTTCGATAATTTCTTTTCCTGATTTTGAATCAAGGTTTCCAGTTGGTTCGTCGGCAAGAATAATTTTAGGGTTATTAACTAAGGCCCTGGCAATGGCAACACGTTGTTGTTGGCCGCCAGAAAGTTGGGCTGGAGTATTTTTTATTTTATCGGCTAAACCAACTTTAGTTAACATTTTTAAGGCGATTGGTTCGCGTTCTGATTTGAGAATATCAGAATAAAGTAAGGGCAACATAGCATTTTCAAGTGAGGGAGTTCTGGCTAAAAGATTAAATTGTTGAAAAACAAAACCGAGAGTAATATTTCTAATCTGAGCGAGTTGATTTTCTTTTAACTGAGAAATATCTTTGCCTTCTAATAAAACTCGTCCAGAAGTGGGGTTATCGAGTAGACCAATGATATGCATTAGAGTTGATTTGCCAGATCCAGATGGTCCAGTTATTGAGACAAATTCCCCTTCCATAATTTTTAGAGAAACGCCGTCAAGAGCATTAAATTGACTATTACCAGAAATGTAAGTTTTAACCACATTTTCTAGTTCTAGAACAATCTTATTTTTTAATGACGATTTGATCGTTTTCATTAAGTCCCTCCAAAATTTCAACTTCAGTGTCAGTTTCAATGCCAATTTTAATAGTTTTTTTAATTAGTTTTTTGTCTTGATCAATAGTAAAAACATAAGGTTGGTCTTGATCTTGATAAACGCTGTCAACTGGAACAGTTAGAGTATTAGGAATTTCTTTAAGAATAATATTAGCATCGCCATCCATACTTAATCGATATTTCAAATCATCATTATTTAGTGATAATTTGAATCTAACTTCATAAACAGTAGAAGTTTGACCGATAACTGGGGTGAATGAAATGTATGTAATTTCAGAATCAAGAATTTGATCAGAAAAACTATCTATTTTAATTTTGGCTTTGTCACCAACTTTAATTTTAACGACATCTTCTTGGTCAATTTGCGATTTAAAATAAAGACTTTGAGGGTCAATAATAGAAGCAATGTTATTGGCTGGGGTAATATTGATTCCAGCGTTTGGTTGATCAACTGCAATTACTACACCAGAAATAGGACTAGAGAGACGAGAATATTTAATCGCCAAATCTCCTAATTCGTAGTTAATAACTGAATTATCCAAAGTATTTTGAGAGCGTTCTAGAATTCTTTTAATTTCAGTAGTGATTACAGAATCTTTATACTGATCTTTAGTATCGTAAAAAGTAGAAGCAGTGGTTTTGTAATTGTTGAAGTCTATTGCAAGTTGTTTTTTGAGCTGATCTTGGTTGAGGTTGGCAATTGTTTGGTATTTTTTAACTTTATCCCCTACTTTTACTCCTATCCAAGCTAATTGACCACCGGTTTGAAATTTTAATTCAGCTTTATAGGTAGCATCGATTGATCCAGCTAAAGTTATTTGTTCAACTAGATCTTTTTTTTGAGGGTTGACAAGAATTTCTTTTTTAGGATCGAATTTTTGATCACTATTTCTATTCTTTATTTTAAATCCAACAAATAAGGCAATTAAAATAATAGAAATAATAATGATTTTTTTAAAATGTTTTTTAAGAAATGACATATTCGGTGTATTATACTCCAAAATTAGGTTTATTTCTCTTTTTTTAATTCTTTTAATTTCCACATAAAGAGTTTGTAGGGAGTTTTAATGGTACCAGGGTTTTGGTCTTTGACAAAATATCTGGCTTTTTCTAGAATTTCTCGATCAACAGTTTTAGCTAGCCGAAGATAAAGAGATTTGTTTTTCCAATCGTCTAATTCTTTGGCCAAATCGAGGCCATAAGCCTGAAACTCATTTTTAACGTATTTACCTCTTTTTTCTAAAGTTTCTTTAAACTTAAATAATTGATCACCGATTGAAGTGGCGGGGTTTTTGGTCATTAATTTTTTAAGTATAAAATATAAGCTTGCCCATCGGTAAGAAAATTATTACCACTTTTTTTGACTCCGTAGGAAAGACCAGTTATATCTATTTTTTCAAAAGATTTGAGAAAATTATTCTTCTCAAGAGTGTTTTTAATTTCTTCTCTTTCTTTGTCTACAATTAGCTCAGTGGAATGAATCGGAAGAATTATATTAAACTTCTTTTTAATTTGTTGATCAAAATGGGCGGTTCCAACCCAAATTGTTTGACCTTCTGGGGTGATGAAATCTGTTTCCCAAAAATGAATATGATGTCGAGAACTGGCTAAGTTTTCAGAAGTTGGTTTACCAAAACCAAGATCGTTGGCACGAGTATCCCAAAAAACGGGAAGACCAGGAGTTTTTGGATAAGATTTTTTTTTAATGATGGAATTAATAAGTTTGAAAGTATTTTTGGTATTAATTGGATCTAATAAATACCAACCAGAATCGATGAAAGCTTTGGTTAGTGTATCTTTACTGGCAATAGTAATGATATTAATTGGTTCAGCTGGAGCACCAGTAATAGTTTCACTGATTTTTGGTAATTTTTCAAAAAGTTTTGTGTTAACTTCTTTTAATTGGATAATAGTTTTTGTAGTTTGTGTTGTATTTATTGGTTTTAGTGGATGAGTTTTATAAAAAAGATATGTGAAGATGGAAAATATTATTATTAGTGATAAAGCAATTTTGGCGACAGTTTTGTGTTTTAAATGAGGTGAGTGGATTAATTTTGGGTGAAATTTTCTTTTGATCTGAGCAGTGGTAATAATTATAGATAACCAAGCCAGTCCTGAAGTATAACTAGCTAAAACATCTGAGGGCCAATGGGCTCCAAGAAAAATTCTAGAAAATCCGATTAAAATTACTAAAATAAGACCAAAAATTAAAATTAAAGTTTTTTTATATTTTTTCTTACAAGTTTCAAATAGAAAAAAAGTGATTAGTCCATAGAAAGCAATAGCGACAAAACTATGACCACTAGGAAAACTATAACTGGTTTCGGAGACAAGAGCTTCGGCAAGTGGAGGTCTTGGTCGACTGACAATGTTTTTAATAATCCAAACAAAAAGTTCACCACCAAGAACAAAAACTAGAAGATTGTTAAAATAAGACCATTTTCGAAGTAGAAAAAGGATTATTAAAGAAAAAATAACGGCCACGGTTATAATTTCGGCTTTAGCAAGATAAGTTATAAAAAGCATGAACTTATTTAGGAAAGGAGTTCGGAAATGACTGACTAAATTGATAATTCTAAGATCGGTTCGAATTAAAATATCTTGACCAATATAATCTTGGACAATGCCAAAGAAAAGATAAATGAAAAATAAGGTAAATAAAATACCTACAGTTAAATAAAGACCATATTTTTCATTAGGAGTAAGACGTTTTTTTATGAAATTAAAGAAGCGAGGATATTTATGACGAAGACGTTGTACTTCTGGATCATTTTTAATGCTGCGACCAATTGATTTAGTAACTGATTTAAAAATAGTTTTTACCATTTAAAGGTTATTAATTACTGTAAATATCTTAGTTGTTATATTTTCTATTTTTTCTTTTTCTTCTTTTGAAAAAGATTGAAGAACATAATCCTCTATAGGGATATTATTTTGAGGTTTACCGATACCAATTCTAATACGATTAAACTGTTGGGTGCCTAAATTTTCAATTATAGATTTAATCCCATTATGACCAGCTGATCCACGGTCGAATTGAATTTTTGAATCCCCTACTTCTAAGTCTAGATCGTCATGAATAATATAAGTATCTTGTGGAGAGATTTTATAGAATTGAGAAATTTTTTGAATTGTAATACCTGAATTATTCATATATTCAGTAGAGACGGCAAAAATGGTTTTATTAGTCCCTTGTCCGGTTTCGTAAATTTGAGCGGAAAGGTTTGATTTTTTTTGAAGGTGCGTATTGCAATACACCCGTACATAATCAATAATAATTTTTTGACCTAAATTATGGCGAGTATTTTGATATTTTTTATCTGGATTACCTAGACCAATAATTAATTTCATAAGTTATTCTAACATTTATAAATGATATACATTGTTATAGATTGACATATATTTATACCCTAAGCATTGGGAAAAGTAGAAAATGACTATTTGTTAGCAGTCTTTCTACTTGACTGCTAATGACTCAAATTCAGCTTCAGATATTATTTTTATGCCAAACTTTTGGGCATTTATAAATTTACTAGAAGTAGATTCAGTCTCGTTAGTAATCAAATAATCGGTGTTTTTGGAGACGGAAGAAACGACTTGTCCACCAAGAGAAATTATTTGGTCTTCTATTTCTTTTCTAGGTCTATTTAAAGTGCCAGTTATGGCAAAACTTAGGTTATAGATCGTCGGTGATAGATCGTTGATCGTTGATTTGATATTTATTTGGGAAAGGATGGATTGAATCCAAGTTTTTCGAGCATCTATCCCCTCCTTTATTTTTTTGGCTAAAGTAATTTGGATGCCGGGAAGGCTTTCTAATTTTTCGACAGTTAATTCTAGAATTTTTTCTGGAGTGTCGAAATTTTGAGTAATTAATTGTTGAATTCGTTTACTACTGAAATTGGGAATACTGGCAGCGGTTAAAATTTGTTTTAGGGTGATATTTTTCTTGGATTGAATTTGGTGAACAATGTTTTGACCAGATTTTTGACCAAGACCAGTTAAATTGGTAAAGTCGGAGACAGAAAGTTTGTAAAAATCGCCAGGTAATCTAATTAAATTAGCTTGATAAAGTTTTTCTATGGTTTTGTTGGAAATACCCCTAATTTCTAGAGAATCACAAAATAGTTTCAAGGAGCCCAAAATTTGAGCTAAACAATTTTTAATGTTGGGACATTTTAAAAATTTTGATTCTGAAATTAATAAGGTACCACAAGAAGGACATTTTATTGGAGATTCAAAATGGCCAGGAGTAACTTTGCTAACCACATGGTCGATATGAGGAATAACATCGCCACGACGACTGACTTCAATAATATCATTGACATTAATATTTTTTTCTTTAATCAAATCGTAGTTGGCGAGGGAAGCAAAAGTAATGACTGCTCCAGAAATTTCGATTGGATCAATCTTGGCGACTGGAGTAATCATGCCAAGTGGTCCGACTTGCCAATCGATGGAAATAATTCTAGTTTGACTTGATCTGGCGGGAAATTTGTAAGCGACTTGGCCTTTGGGGCGATTATTTTTATAACCGAGTTGATTTTGAATATTTAAATTATTAATTTTAATAACCAGACCGTCTATTTCAAAGGGATAATTGAGACGAGTTTTGTTTAAAAATTTTTGGTAAATTTCTTCAATTTGATCAAAATTTTGACAAATGAAAGTTTCGACTGGAGTGAAACCAAGGGTTTTTAAAAAATCTATTTTATTTGATTCTGTTGTTAGGGACAAGGCATGCATTGTCCCTACAGAAAAAACATCGACGGCAATAAGGCTACAATATTCAGAAAATTTACTATCTAATCTTTGAGAGATACCAGAAACTGCATTTCTGGAATTAGAATATTTTTCTTCTGATAAATTATTTAGGATTTTAAAATCTTTTTCTAGTACAACGACTTCACAACGGATAGAACCAGAAAAGTGATTTGGTAAAGTCATCACAAAATTTTTCATTTTTACCACATTTTGAGTAATCACGTCGCCTATTTGTCCGTCACCGCGAGTAATAGCATCGATTAACTTTCCTTCTTTGTATTCGATTTCTAAAGAAATACCATCACATTTTGGTTGAACACAAAATCCCCCCCCACCCTCTCCTTTGACAAGAAGGGGTAAAACATTCTTTAGTTCAAAATAATGAATCAAATCTTCAATTTTGTTGACTTTATTTTGGGAACCCATAGATATGATATGTTTTTTCTTTTCAAAACCAGTATCAAAATTTTTATGACCAGCTTTAGTAAAAATGCGATGATAGGGGTTTTTTTGATGAAGAATTTCTTCTAAAGTGTCGAAAGTATGATCGTCCATTATTGGTTTCCCGGTGGTGTAATAGGTTTTTTTGGCATCCATTAATAACTCTCCTAATTTTTCTGGAGTTATTTTTTGGAGGTCGAGAGAATCAAGAGTGATCATCAATAAATTATATCTCTTCTGTCTTATTTAAAATACATTCTTTGTGTGGGTAGCAAATTATACCTGTATTTTTACAGAATTCTGGTCTTTCTTTAATATCATAATCTATACATTTTTTTGTTTCTTTATCAAATCGATTACAATTATAAATACCAATCATTTTTTCGTGTCCATGAAAAATAATCAAGTCTAAATCTGTGCGGTGGATAAAAGGATATTTTTTAAGTTGTTCTTCGGTTTCTTTTGGGAAAGTCAATTCTTGTGTTAATCTGAAATCAATACAACAAATTTTTGGACAAGTTTTACATTGATTAATGCTCATCTTTACGGTATTTTATCATATTTTATTTAAATATTATTTTATGTTATTATTTAAACTATCTTATGTCTAATAATACTGTTTTGGTAATATTTGGTGGAAGGAGTGTTGAACATGAAATTTCTATAATAACTGCTTGTCAAGCAATAAATAATTTTGATAAAAAAAAATACAACATAGTTCCTGTTTATATAGATAAAAATAATACTTGGTTAACAGGAAAACCATTAACAAATATTGATAGTTTCAAAAAAAAAGAAATATCCAAATTAGGTGGAATTTATAAGTGTAAATTACTTCCTGTTGTTTTTGATAATAAATATTTTTTGGAAGTTAAATTTCCATTTTATGTCAAAAAAATAGAGTTTGATATTGCTTTTCCTATCATACATGGGACGAATGGTGAAGATGGAACAATTCAAGGCATGTTTGAATTTATGAATATTCCTTATGTTGGTTGTGGAGTTCTTTCTTCTGCTGTTGGAATGGATAAAGTTGCTCAAAAAATAATTTTTGAAAAAGAAAAAATTAATATTATCCCTTTTAAATATTTTTGGATTTATGATTGGGAAAATAACAAAAAAATGATTTTAGATAGAGTTGAAAAATTAAAATATCCTTTTTGTGTTAAACCATCTAATCTTGGAAGTAGTGTTGGAATTTCTATCGCCAAAAACAGGAGAGAATTAATTTATGCAATTGAAGTAGCTTCTAAATTTGATAGAAAAATTATTGTAGAAAAAGCATTGATAGATATGAAAGAAATAAATTGTTCTGTAACTGGATTCGAAAGTACTGTTTTAGTTTCCGTTTGTGAACAGCCAATAAAGACAGAAAAAATTCTTTCTTACGAAGACAAATATATTAAAGGAAGAAAAACAAAAGGAAGTAAAAATTTCAGTAAATTAATACCAGCCCCAATATCTGAATCTTTAAGAAAACAAGTTCAAGAATGGGCAAAAAAAGCGTTTACTTCCTTAGGTGGAAGTGGTGTTTCAAGAATTGATTTTATGTATGATAATAAGACAAAAAAATTGTTTCTAAATGAGATCAATACAATTCCTGGTTCTTTATCTTTTTATCTTTGGGAAAAAAGTGGTTTAAGTTATACAAAATTACTAGACAAACTAGTTAATTGGGGTTTGAAAAAACATAAAATTAAAAATGACATTCTTTTTACTTATGAATCAAATGTTTTTAATAAGGATTATTAAAAATAATTGTCTGGTAGGTCGTTTTCAAAAAGAATGGTGGTTTTTTTTGGGATGATTGTTTTTTGGATAATTTCATCAATTTTATTTTGTGAGTTGGCAGTAAATATTTTTATTTTTTTTGAGTTTTTGAAACCGTTAATTAAAGCTTTCTTGTTGGTGTCACCTACTATAATGGCGTGTGTACACTTTTGAGATGCATATTTTGCGGCTTTATAATTTTCCTTAAAAGATAAATTTCCCAATTCAATCATTCCAGGTGTAATAATAATTTTGATTTTAGTTTTTTGCTCAAAAAGCTTATCAACTGCCATCTTAAACCCTAAAGGATTGCTATTATACGAATTATCTATTATTTTTACAATTCCAGTATCCATCATTTCTTGGCGATGCTTAATTATTGGAGGTTTTTTTATTGTTTTTTCTAAAACAATTGTACTAATATTAAAAATATCACCAATCTGTTTATAGACTTCTGAAATTTTTGAAAAATAATAAATATTTTTACTATTATGTGTGATTATTTTTTTTTCCTTAATTAATTCTTTAGGTATAAAACCTTTTCCACTTTTAGGTAGTGAATTAATAATTTCTAGTTTTGCAGTTTTGATATTTTTTATTGAACCAAATCTTTCTAAATGCATTGGTCCGATTGCAGTAATTATTCCGATTTGAGGTCTTAATAGTTGGCAAACTTTTTTTATTTCTCCAATTTTATATGCTCCAATTTCGCATACGAATATTTCGGTATTTATTGGTAATTTTAGAATTTTTATTGATATTCCTATTAAAGTATTTTGATTCCCAGTGGTTTTTTCACTTTTATATTTTTCTTTTAATAATTCCCAGAGAATTTCTTTAGAAGTTGTTTTTCCCCAAGAGCCAGTAATAGCTATCGTTTTTAATTTTGAATGAAAGATAATTAATTTAATTTTTGCTAGAAATATTAAAAATAATTTTATAAAAGAATATATTGGGTTCAATATATTTAGAGAATAAATAATGGCTTTTTGTGAATTTGTAAATATAGATATGATTTTTGTTAGTCCAAAAATCATTATTGTTTTATGGGTAAAAATTAATTTTTTTTTGATTTCAATAAGATTTTTTTTAGGGTTTTTTCTTAACCAATCAGAAATTCTTTTTGGATTGTATTCTTCTAATTGAGCTAAATAGACAAGATTTCTTATTTTCATACAGAAAATTTTTTGATATAAAAAATAAATTTTATTGGATCATCTATGAAAGGAAAGTGACCAGAATTTGGAATCACTTTTAATATTGAATTTTTCATATTTTTATTAATTTCTCTGCCAAATGTTAATGGTGTTACAACATCTTTATCGCCCCAAATAATTAATGTTTTATTTTTCAATTTACTGGCTTCTTTAATGAGATCAGAATAAATAACTTTTTGAAAAGTTTCTTTCATAATTGGACTATTGATGTTTTGATAGTCCGAATTATTTAATTTCATTATTTTTAAAATAAAATTTTTGATTCTTAAAAAATTTATTACTGGTTTTATAATATAAACTAAAAAATAATATATTCTCTTTCTGAAAGAATATTTATCTCGAACAATGGCAGCATCGACAAGAATTAATTTAATTTTTGGGTTGGGATATTTGAATAAAAATTTAACACAAACAGAACCACCAAAAGAATGACCTAAAAGAATTGGGTTGGTGATTTTATTTTTAATAATAAAATCTTTTAACCAATCAGCATATTTATCTAGATCATAAGGGTTTTTTATTTTTATTTCACCAAAACCGGGCATAATTGGTGAAAATATTTTATATTTAGCTTCTAATAAGGGTTTGATTAAGGTGAAGTAATTTGGATTTTGACTCCAGCCATGGAGAAGCAAAAGATTGTTTTTTTTCATGATTTAGACGTTGGCTAGGCAGTAATAGGCACCTTTAGTGGAACCTTTTTTTTCAACTGCACCGCTATCGACTAATTTTTTAAGGTCACGCCAAATGGTGTCATCGGAAACCATTGGAAGAAGTTGTTGAGCATCTGGCATACGCAAACCACCAAATTGTTGCATATATTCAACTAATTTAATTTGTCTTTCGGTTAGATGGAGTTGTTTACCGCCAAGTTTTTGTTTTAGTTTAATGTCACGAGAAAGAGATTGAACTTTGGTCTTAACACGAGATAATTCGATGGCTAAAGCTTCAGTAAAATAATTAATCCAATTGGTTAAATCTCTTTTAAAAATATCGGAAGATAATTCATGAGTACTTTGTAAAGTGTTGTAGTAAGTTTCAGCATTTCGGTCGAAATATTCTTCAAGAGAAAAAAGACGACGAATGTCATAACCTTCAACGTAGAGAGGCAACATGGCAAAAGCACGACTAACACGACCATTTCCTTCGATAAAGGGATGGATGGCGACTAGAACATATTGGGTAATAGCTGCACGAATGGTAGGATGAACTTCTCTTGAAGCGGGATTGTTGAGCCAATCTACAAAATCAGTAACAAGATAAGGAACTTCAATGGCTGGTGGTGGTCGGTGGGCAATTTCGCCGGTGCGAGTGTTTTTCAAAACGACTTGTTGATGACGGTATTTTCCACATTCAATTTCAGGAATAACTTTAGCGGTGGTTAATTCGTGAATTCTTTTGATTAGGGTTTCACTGTAGAAAAAAGGTCTATTACTGCCGTCTTCTGAGTTGGAAATATTTTTTTCTTCTGGAAGAGGCATATTAGCATCGTAGAGAGACCAAAGTTCTTCGAGATAAGAAACAACGTTTCTATAATTTATTACTTCTTGAATATCACGTTCGGTGGCAGTGATTTTTTGACCTTCGACTAGCTTGGCTACTTCTTGAAAAGTTAAGTCATTTCCTTCAATACGAGTTCCAAAGTGAACAGTTCGAACAATAGCTTCTTGCTGAAATTGTTTCTCGTAGGCAGGAATTAAAGGAGCTTCATCAATAATAGCCTTGGCACCTTCGATTGTACCAATATTTTTTAAAATTTGATTATTGATTGAAAAGATGGGATAAAACATCTAAGAGAGATTATATCACTTTTTAAAAAATCAATAAGGGGATAATGCGGAGATAGATTAAGATAAAAATATAAAATCAAGGGCGTTTTTAGGATCAACGTTGGCATTTATCATTTGAATAGCTTTTATTATCTTTTCGATGATGATTCTGTTTTTTTGATTTGGGGATTTAATAAGAAGTTGTTGATAAACATAAAGTTCTTTTTCGAGAAGAGGTAAAATTCCCTCTTTGTCTTTGCCTAATTTTTCCGATAGGGCTAAATCTTTAATTAAATTGCCGGTAATTTCGATATTTTTTTGAAGGGGCGCATCATGATGCGCCCGTACAATTTTAATTGTTTGGCAACGGGAAATTATGGTTGGTAAAATGGTTTTAAGTTTATTGGTTGAGAGAATAAAGTAATTATTTTCACCTGGTTCTTCAAGGTTTTTTAACAGAGTGTTTTGGGATTCAACGTTGAGGTTTTCAGCTTCAAAAATAATAACAATCTTGCTTTGATGGCAAAAAGGTTTTTGGGAAAGAAAATTATTAATTTCTCTAATTTTTTCAACCTTCCAGCCTGAATTTTGATCGATTATAAAAATATCAGGGTTTTTTTTATCTAATTGATGATTTAAGCCAGAGCAAATTTGATCAATTTTTTTAGTGATTGATTCTTTATTTTTGGCGGTGATTAAGACTGATGGAAAGTTATCCATAATGCTTGTTTTGCTATTAAAAAAAATGTACTATGATTATATATTATGAATGATTCTGCCTCAAAAATATACAAGAACTTAAAAGATGTCCTGTTGGAAAAAGGATTGATTGATCAGTCTAAATATGATGAAATTAATTTAAGACAATTGAAGACTGGAGAGGGTGAAGAAGAAGTTATTGATGCTTTGAGAATTGTATCCGAAATAGATTTTGTTAAAGCAAAAGCTGCTTTTTTGAGAGTACCTTTTGTGGATTTAGAGACAATTGGTTTTTCTCCAGAAGCATTAACTTTAGTTCCAGAAAGTGTGGCTCAAAAATATAAAATAGTTCCTTATAATTTGGATACCAAAAATAAAACATTGTGGATTACCATGGTTAACCCACTTGATTTGGAAACAATTGAGTTTTTAGAAAAGAAAACAAATCTAAAAGTAAATGTAGCAATTTCTCTTGAAAAACAAATTAGTTCCTATCTTAAGGAAAAATATATTAGAGAAAAGAATATTACTTCAGAAGTGACCAGAGCTTTGGATGAGAGAAAAGATGAAGAAAAAACGATGAAAATGGCTGATGAAAAAGTGGCAGTGGAAGCACCCGTGGCAAAAATCGTGACAACAATTTTGGAATATGCTGTTAAATCTAGGGCTTCTGATGTTCATATTGAACCACAAGAAGATAATGTCAGGATTAGATATAGAATTGACGGTATTTTACAAGAAAAATATTTATTACCCAGAAATGTTAATGATGCGGTGGTTTCGAGAATTAAAATTCTGTCAAATTTAAAGATCGACGAAAAGAGGGTCCCCCAAGATGGACGTTTCTTTTTTTCATCAGATGGTAATGATGTTGATTTGCGTGTTTCAACATTGCCGACAACTTATGGAGAAAAAGTGGTTATGCGTTTGCTTAAGAAATCTCAAAAAGTACCAACTTT
>JAQVSI010000009.1 GCA_028700625.1 Candidatus Shapirobacteria bacterium | reverse complement strand
TCCGATAATTTTTTTAGAAAAAATATAATTTTTTGTAATTGCGCAATAATTGCGCAACAATCGCGCTGGTATATTTTAAAAATTGAGACTAATTAATAAAAATTCAGTAATATTTCCATATATATTCTACATGCAATATATTTTTTAATAAAAAAATAAATTTTAAGGCTTAATATTAGGGTTCGACTTCCTGTAGGTTCACAGAAGTCCTATAATGTTGATTATCTTTGTATTTCTGCTATAATTTTCTACTAAATTAATTTGACTACTATTTTGCAGTAGATAAATTTAATATAGTCATACATTAAAAATCTAAAAAATCTTTTGAAAACAATTAAGAGGTTGTTCTCTTTTTTATATATAAAAAAATAAACAATTAGTGAAAGGTGGTAATGAAAGATGGTTGATATAAAGAAAAAGATAACAGAGATTTCCCAAAAAACAGGTATTCCTTTAATTCAATTTTCTTATTTGATTAGTGATGATTTACTTGAAGAAATTGAAAAAGCTAAAACTGTTGAAGAAGTTAGAGAAGCTTACAGTAAGACTACTAAAAATAGTGAAGCTGAAAGAAAAGCTTTGGAAAAGTGGATAGAACTTTTACTTGAAGAAATTGAAAAAGCTAAAACTGTTGAAGAAGTTAAAGAAGCTTACAGAGAAGCTGATTGCTATAGTGAAACTAAAAGAAAAGCTTTGGAAAAGTGAATAGAAATTAGTCAAACTATTAAAGAAGTTAGAGAAGCTTACAGTAAGACTACTAAAAATAGTGAAGTTGAAAGAAAAGCTTTGGAAAAGTGGAATAAACTTTCACTTGAAGAAATTGAAAAAGCTAAAACTGTTGAAGAAGTTAGAGAAGCTTACAGAGAAGCTGATTGCTATAGTGAAACTCAAAGAAAAGCTTTGGAAAAGTGGAATAAACTTTCACTTGAAGAAATTGAAAAAGCTAAAACTGTTGAAGAAGTTAGAGAAGCTTACCGTAAGGCTCCTAATAATAGTGAAACTCAAAAAAAAGCTTTGGAAAAGTGGAATAAACTTTCACTTGAAGAAATTGAAAAAGCTAAAACTGTTGAAGAAGTTATAGAAGCTTACCATAAGGCTCCTTATGGTGAATCTCGAAGAAAAGCTTTGGAAAAGTGGATAGAACTTTGTCAAAGTATTGAAGAAGTTAGAGAAGTTTACAGAGAAGCTGATTGCTATAGTGAAACTCAAAAAAAAGCTTTGGAAAAATGGATAGAACTTTCGCTTGAAGAAGTTGAAAAAGCTAAAACTGTTGAAGAAGTTAGAGAAGTTTACCGTAAGACTCCTAAGGATGGTGAGGCTGAAAGAAAAGCTTTTGAAAAGTGGATAGAACTTTGTCAAAGTATTGAAGAAGTTAGAGAAGTTTACTATAAGATTCTTTATAAAGACAATGAATCTCGAATAAAAGCTTTGGAAAAGTGGGATAAACTTTCACTTGAAGAAGTTGAAAAAGCTAAAACTGTTGAAGAAGTTATAGAAACTTACCGTAAGGCTCCTAATGGCAGTGAAGCTCGAAGAAAAGCTATTGTAAAACTGGTAGGGTTGTGGCCAGAATAAAAAAGATTTTTAGATTAGTAAAGACTTTAAGATTACACACATTAGTGTGAATAATAATCTTAAGGTCTTTTTTTTTGTTTTAATTAATTTATTTCTATTTCTATTCTCTATAAGAGAAGTAATTGAGAAGGATTTGTCAGGTTAGAGATGTCTTTATTAAAGGTTTTGAAATAGAAAATAATTTCATTAATGATTTGGTTCCCTTGCGGAAGGTCTAGGGTTACTAAAAATTTATTTAATTTCTAATAATTCAACTTCGAAAATTAAAGTTGCTTTTGGTGGAATTGCTCCTGGAATGCCGTATTTACCATAAGCCATTTGATAAGGAATGGTTAGTTTTCTTTTACCACCAACTTTCATACCAACAACACCTTCGTCCCAACCCTTAATTACGTAACCAACGCCAATGGCGGTTTCAAAAGGTTCTTTTCGATCGTAAGAACTGTCAAATTTAGTGCCATCTTCAAGAATGCCAAGATAATTTATAGAGACAATATCTCCCGACTTAACAGAATAACCTTCACCAACTTTTATATCTTCTATTTTTAATTCAGTTGTCATTTTTGTTTTAATAATTAAATTTGAAATTTTCCTGATTTGTATAAAATAATTTCTTTTCCATTTTTAAGAATGGCGGTGACTATTCTATCACTGGTGGCAATAATATCGGTATGGACAGCTGAATTATTGAAACCTAATTCCGACCAATCTTTTTCGGTCATTTTGGTCATTTTTTTTGAATAAGTATCTTTGTAGGCTGATCCAAGAGCAATGTGGGTATTACCAAAAGGACCGCCAAAATTTTCATCATAAAGAGTTTCTGCCATAAATTTATTGATCTTAGAAAAGCGTTTGTCTGTTAAAGAAAACTCCCCTATTTTGTCTGAATTTTCAACTTTAATTAATTGTTTTAAAAATTCTTCTCCGTAATCGGCTTGAGCATCAACAACTAAACCATCTTTAAAAGTTAATTTAATATTTTTAATTAAATTGCCTTGGCGATAGAGAGGTTGATCAAAAAAAATATAACCATTGGTTCCTCTCCAATCTGGTGAAGTGAAAATTTCAAAACTAGGAATATTGCGACCGCCACCACCAAGCCACTGACGATTATCACCAATAGTAATGTTTAAATCGGTATATTTGGCCTTGATATTAACTTTGACTATTTCTAGTTTGTTTAATTTTTGTCTTAATTTTTCTGATTTGAATTGAATCTGGCGCCATTTTTCGACTGGATTGCGATGATTTAAATAACAAGCTTTGATAATTTGCTGCCAACATTCTCTGAGAGTCAAACCAGCTTCTTTGGCCATGGCAGGAGTGGCATAGGAACCAAGAGTCCAAGTTAATTTACCACTGTTTTCTTTTTTATCACGCCATTCTTTGTAGGGTTTAAAAACAGCACTTCTTTCCATTATTTTTCTTGGATCAATGCCTTCTAATTCATGAAAATTAGTTTCGGCTAGAACCATTAAAAAATGATCAGCTTGTCTAACTCGACCTTTTAAAAAAGTGGCGGGAAAGAATTTAAGCTGATCATCATCGGCTAGATCAAAAAATTCACGAGACATTTCATCGGGTAAATATTGAATTAAAGCATGAGCTCCACTTTTTAAAACAGCTCTTTGAAGAGAAATCAAAAGTGGTTTAGCAGATTCTGGAACTTGAAGAAAAACAACTTCTCCTTTTTTGATTCCATGACCACTGTTTAGAGCAAAATTTACCAAAACATCGGCATATTTATCTAAAATCTGAGTGGAAGGTTGGTACATAATTTAATTTCTAATGAGGGATAAAAGTTCATCTCTTTTTTGAATCATGAGCTCTTCAGTGTTAGCTTCTAAATTTAAACGCAAAAGAGGTTCTGTGTTTGAAGATCTGAGATTAAAACGCCAATCACCCATTTCAAAAGTTAGACCGTCCATGCGCTCTATTGGAGAAATAGTGTTTGGACTATAAGTATTTTCAATTTTGGTTAAAATATTGGAAACATCGGCAACCTTTGAATTAATTTCGCCAGAAATGTGATATTTGGCCAACATTTCATCAATAATTAAATCTAGAGACTTATCGGTGTTTGATAAAAAGTCCAAAAGGTAGACAAATGTTACTAGACCAGTGTCACATAAAAAGAAATCTTTAAAATAGTAATGACCAGAAACTTCGCCACCAAAATAAGCATTTTCAGTTTTCATACGAGCTTTGATGTGGGTGTGACCAACCCTGTTTGCAAAACTTTTACCACCACAAGTAGCAATAGTTTCAGGGACGACTTTAGAAGCGCGAATGTCGTAGACAATACTACAGCCTGGATTTTTTTGGATAAAATATTTAGCCAAGATAGCAGTCATAAAATCACCAGGAATAAAACGTCCTCTACTATCGATAACAAAAAAGCGATCACCGTCTGGATCAAACATTATTCCTAAATTACTATTTTCAGCAGGGACTCTTTTTTGAATTTCAATCCTATTTTCGGCTAAAAGTGGATCTCCTCCATGATTTGGAAAATTACCGTCAATGTCCCAATACATCTTAGTAAATTCTATTTGAGGCAGTTTTTGTGATAAAAGCTCTAGAAATGGGCCAACCATACCATTGGCAGTATCGGCATGAATTTTGAATTTTTTTATTTTAGCGATGTCGATTAGAGATAAAACATAATCAACAAATTCAGATTGCATATTCTGTGATTCAATTAACCCAGGAATAGTGGCATCGGTAGGAAGATCATCATTTAAAATATATTCTTTAATTTCTTTAATACCGGCTTCGCCAGAAAGAAGCTCAGGGATTTTTTTGACCATTTTAAAACCAGTGTATTCTTTTGGATTATGACTGGCAGTAACGGAAATTCCCGGGAGATCATATTTTTGACAAGCGTAATAAAACATATCGGTAGAGGCTAAGTCGACATCGATAACATTAACTCCAACTTTATTTAAACCTAAAATTAGGGCATTTTTCATTGATTCGCCAGAAATGCGACCATCGCGAGCAACCACAACTTTGCCAGGAAAATTTAAGTATTTAGCAAAACCACAACCTATTTTTTCAGCTAATTCCTCGTTGGCTTGAGTTGGATAAATAGCGCGAATATCGTAAGATTTAAAGATGGAAGTATCAAGATTAATCATAATTTTTTCGACTAATTAATAATGTGGTTAAGTAAGCTAAGAATAACACATTTTGACTGATTTTTTGATAGAATTGGGCATGGATCAAATAAAATATGATGATTTTGCCAAAGTGGAATTTATGATTGGTGAAATAAAAGAAGTAATCGAAGTAGAAGGATCAGAAAAGCTATTAAGACTTCAGGTTGACTTTGGTGAAGAAAAATTAAGAAATGTATTTTCAGGAATTAAGAAATGGTATAAACCTGAAGATTTAATTGACAAAAAAACGGTATTTGTAACTAATATAAAACCAAGAAAAATTATGGGTGAAGAATCACAAGCCATGATTTTTGCTGGGGAAAACGATGAAAAAATTTCAATATTATTTTTAGACAAAGATTTACCTAATGGTTCAAAAGTTTTTTAATATGAAAATTGTAAAAGAATTAAAAAAAATATTAATCGAAAGTGTTAAGGCCTTAGAAATTAATATTAAAGAAGAAGAAATAAAAATTGAACATCCGGGGGATGTTAATTTTGGTGACTACTCAACTAATGTGGCCATGGTATTGGGTAAAGTTAATAAAATTAATCCAAAAGAATTGGCAGAGTCAATTAGATCTCAGATTTCAGATATTGGATCTCAGATAGTTGAAAAAGTGGAAGTGGCGGGGGCGGGATTCATTAATTTTTATTTAAAGCCAGAATTTTTAATTAAAGAAGCTGAATCTATTAATTATGAAATTGAATTTAAAAATAAATTAAGTAAAAATGGAAATGGAAAAACGATGGTAATTGATTATTCGGCCCCAAATATTGCTAAACCGTTTGGAATTGGACATTTAAGATCAACTGACATTGGCCAAGCAATTTATAATATTTATAAAATTTTAGGTTGGAACTGTATTGGCGACAATCATATTGGTGACTGGGGAACTCAATATGGAAAATTAGTGGCGGCAATTAAAAAATGGAATAAAAAAGAACTGAACGATTTAACAATTGATGATTTAGAAAAACTGTATGTTAAATTTCATAAAGAAGCAGAAAGTGATGAAAAATTAATTGATGAAGGTCGAGATTGGTTTGCAAAATTAGAAAAAGGAAATAAAGAAGCCAAAGAAATTTGGCAAAAATGTATTGATATTTCTTTGGTTGAATTTGACCGAGTTTATGAAATGTTGGGAGTGAAAATTGATTTTATCCATGGAGAATCTTTTTATCAAGATAAATTAGAAGAGGTAACTAAAAAAATTATTAGTAAAGGAATTACTAAAAAGAGTGAGGGGGCAGTGATTGTGGAATTTAAAAACATGCCACCAGCGATGTTACAAAAATCAAACGGAACAACTACATATTTTACCCGTGATATGGCCACAATTAAATATAGATTAGAAAATTGGAATCCAGACTTGATAATTTATGAAGTTGGAAATGATCAAGAATTACATTTTAGGCAAGTTTTTGAAACAGCCAAAATGATGGGGTGGACACCAAGTGAAGGGTTGGTTCATATTGCTCATGGATTAATTCGTTGGACAACTGGAAAATTCTCAACCAGAAAAGGAGACACTATTCATTTATCGGATGTAATTGACAAGGCTATGGAAAAGGCAGAAGAAATTGCTAATAAAAGTGTAGTTGATAAAAAATTAAGTGCGACTGAAAAAGAAGAGATGATTAAATCGGTGGCAATTGGGGCAATTAAATTTAATGATTTATCTTCGGATCCAAGAAGGGATGTTATTTTTGATTGGGAAAAAATTATGAGTTTAGATGGTGATTCTGGTCCATATTTACAATATACATATGCCAGAGGAATTAGTGTATTAAATAAAACTCAACTTAAAGAACAAAAAAATATTAATAAAATTCCAAAAGAAATTAATGCCGAGGAAATGGCTTTAATTAAGGAGTTTTATAAATTTGAAGAAAAAATTATGGAAGCAAGTGAAAGATATTCCCCGGCTGTAATTGCGGAATATTTGTTATCTGTGGCGAGAAAATATAATGAGTTTTATGCCAAAAACAGAATTATTGATGAAAAGCAGGAAAATTTTAGAATATTTTTAACAAAAACAACAACTAGTATTCTTCATACTGGGCTTCATTTGTTGGGGATAAAAACAATAGAAAAGATGTAATATAAATTATATTATAATATCTTATTCTCTTGATTTGTGATATATTACTCATGTATGAGTAGGAATATTGAAAATGAATTAAGACAGGAAGGATTAAGTGCCATAAGAAATAAAGAAATTTTAGATGGTTCAGGGATGACTACTTTATTAACTGGATTAAATGAAATTACTTCTAATCCAAAGTTAAAGAAAAAAGATCCGGTTATTTCTATATTAAAACATCACGAAAATTGGGAATTTTTAATTTTGTCATATATGTGGTGTAATCAAGATAATGATGATGAAGTGACACACAGATCTTTGACTTTAATGAGTACAGTTATTGATGAAAAAAGAATTCATCTTTTGTTTAGAGAGGTTGATCAAAATGGAGAAAAAAAAGTAGAAAAATCGATTGTTAATTTATCTGATCAAGTTAAAAAAGAAGAAATGATGGAAAAAATTACGTCAAAATTTTCCGCTTCTTTAATTAACTACAAAAGAGTTTAAAAGAAATGATAAATGGATAAAGAAAGAGTTGAATCAAGAGAAAAAAATATCAGAGAAATGTTTAGAAAAAGAAGAGAAAGGGATCATGCTTATTGGGGTAATGAAATAAGGTTGGGAAAAAATGAAGAAGATAATATTGGTGAAATTCAAAAAGAAGATGAAATTAATAATAAAGTTCTAAAAGAATTTGAGGTTGAAAAATTTCTAAAAGAAGCAATAGAAAAGAACTTGATAGAAAATTATGATAGTGGTAAAGCGCCTTATATTCACAAAAAAGAAAAAAGGAGTTCTAGTAAAGATCAACCTGTTTATATTTCTTTAATTTTTAATGAGGATGAGAAGAAAAGACATTGGTCAGAAGTAAGAATAGCTGTCTTGGAAAATACTTTATGTTTAGTTAGACATAAAGCCCGAGGTGATCAATATAATTATTATCCAATCGAGAAAGGAAAATTAGAAGAAACTATTGCCAGAGGGATAAGACACCCAATGAAATGGAATCTTAATTGTTTTTAAAAATCTTTTTGTAGATTTCGGAATAGTGAGAGACAGGAATAAATTTGATATCTTTTTTAACTTCTTTGGGAATATTGATTAAAGTTTTTTCATTATCTTTTGGAATAAAAATAGTTTTTAAACCAGCTCGATGAGCAGCAATAGATTTTTCTTTAAGACCGCCAATTTCTAAAATATTTCCCCGTAAAGTTATTTCCCCTGTCATACCAAGATCTCTAGGAACAGCAACTTGTTTTAGAGCAGAAATAAGAGCTGTAGTAATGGCACCGCCAGCACTAGGACCATCTTTAGGAGTAGCTCCTTCTGGAACATGAATATGAATATCTATTTTGTGAAAATCTTGTTTGATACCAAATTCTTTGGCTTGACTACGAATATAAGAAAGAGCAGCTTGACAAGATTCCTTCATAACTGAACCAAGTTTACCGGTTAAAATTAGTTGGCCTTTACCTGGCATAACATTAACTTCAACAAAAAGAATTTCACCACCAACAGAAGTCCAGGCTAGACCAGTGGATAAACCAACTTCATCTTTTTTACCTTTTAAAGTGGAATTAAATTTAGCAGGGCCTAAGAATTTTTTAATAACAGCTTGATCGTTTAAATTGACTTTTTTAACATGATTGACAATAATTTTTTTAGCAACTTTTCTAAAAAGACTAGCGAAAACTCTTTCGAGTCCACGAACTCCAGCTTCACGAGTATATTTGTCAATTAAATATCTAATGGTTTCGTCTTTAATTTCGACCAAATTATTTTCTTTTAAACCGTTAGCTTTAAGCTCTTTTTTAATTAAATATTTTTTGGCAATGTGGAATTTTTCTTCTTGAGTGTAACCAGAAAAATTGATAATTTCTAAACGATCTTTAAGTGGACCAGGAACAGTCGATAAATCATTACCGGTTAAAATAAAGAAAACTTTGGACAAATCTAGAGGAAAATCTAAATAATGATCGGAAAATTCACGATTTTGTTCTGGATCAAGAGTTTCTAGTAAAGCAGCAGATGGGTCACCTCGGTAGTCAGCGCCAATTTTGTCAATTTCATCGAGCATAAAAACTGGATTCATTGATTTGGCATCTTTAAGACCTTTGACGATACGACCTGGCATGGCCCCAACATAAGTTCTTCTATGACCACGAATTTCGGCTTCATCACGAATACCACCAAGAGAAGCTCGAACGAAACTTTTACCCATAGCTTTGGCAATAGATTTACCTAAAGAGGTTTTACCAACTCCTGGAGGACCAATAAAACAAAGTATATTAGCAGTGGCCGACAGCTCTTCGCCTTTGGTGTTAGTTTTGTTTTTAAGATTTAAAACTGCTAAATATTCAAGAATCCTTTCTTTAACATCTTTAATACCATAGTGATCTTCATCTAAAATTTTTGAGGATCTGGAAAGACTAATCTTAGATTCACTATAATTGCCCCAAGGAAGCTCAGCCACAGTTTCTAAATATGTGCGAATGTAACTAGACTCTGGAGCCATAGAGCCCATTTCGGCAAGACGTTCTAATTCTTTATTTAATTTTTTTCTAATTTCTTCTGGAATATTTTTATTTTTTATTTTCTTTTCTAAATCAGAAAATTCCCCTCCACTACTTTGACCAAGACGTTTTAATTCTTTTTCAATTTGACGTTTTCTTTCTTCTAAAACATTTCTTTTAACTCCTGTATTAAATTTTTCTTGAGTTTTTTCCTCAATAGATCTTTCAAGTTCAGCCACTTTCATTTCCTGAATTAAACGTTCTGTAGCCGCTTTTAATCTTTGACTAACAATAAGAGTCTCTAATAAAACTTGTTTTTCAGGAATTTTGGCTTCAATAGAAAAACAAACTTGATCGGCAAGATCACTACTAGAGACACCGGTTGAAAGCTGCATCATTGCAGGAAGATCAAATTGGCGACCCATAGCAAAAGCTTTTTTAAGTTGACTTAACAAGGCTTCAGCTGATTGTTGAATTTCAACTACAGGTTCAGCAACTACAGGAAGATCTACATATTCGACGACAAAAAATGGATCTGTTTGAGTTAAGTTAAGAATATTAACTCGAGAAATACCTTTAACAATGGCGTGAAGACTGCCGTCGCTTTGAAGAATGTGTTCAATTTTAGCTAAAACACCGACATTATAGAGATCTTCGTATTGAGGTTTTTCAATCCGAGAATTTTGCTGTGTTGCAATAACGACTAATTTGTTAGTATTATCGTAAGCATGGAGAAGGGAATTCATTGATTCTTTGCGGCCAAAAAAAAGAGAAGTTTCGACTGAAGGAAAAAGAACAATATTACGAAGGGGAATAAGAGGCAGTACTTTTCGAAGAGGTTGCAGAGTTTGAACTGGATTTTGGTTAATATTATCTGTCATAATTAGCAGTCTAACACTTCTATTGCTAAGTGTCAATTGACTTTTTAATAGTCTTTTTATTTTACCTGGATATTATTTTTTTGAAATGGGTAAAGAGATGTAGACTACGGGGTAGTTTTAAACTACATCTCTTTTTTACCATAAACTTAATTTTTAAGTTGATCAATCTGCAGTTGTTTCCGAATTAAAAGTTGGATAAAATCTTCTATTTTTTTATTAAAAATATAGACTTTATTTCTGCCTAAGCCAATTTCAATTGTTTTCTTTTTCCATCTGAAACAGATATAAAACGAACCAGGAAATCTGTCGTAACTTGTTTCATATCTTTCTAATCCAGGAAAGGTTCTCTCGAAAAAAGCTTTTAAGTCTTCTTTTGGGAGAAAGAATAATGGTGATAAAGATAATACTGATCCCATTTTAAATTTCCTCCTTTTTTATTGTTGATTTCTATCAATTCTTTTTTTTGTGTCGGTTATTTCTTTTCTAAGTGAATCGTCTAAAGATAAACATACTTCTAGTATTTTTAATTCATTAGCGGTCCCCGTTTTTACAATCTGATTTGCATATTGATGAATTTCATCAATATCTTTTGACCGTATTTTTATCAAAAGAAAATAACTTTCCAATAACTCAATGAGTGATAATTTCTCTAAATTTAATTTAATCATTTGAAATATCCTTTCTTATTAAGAGGTTTTTTATATATAAGTTCTTGCGAACCGTTGTTTTTTAAGTTTATGGTTTTAAGGTGCTTTACATTTACAAAATTGCTTTGGTTTTTGAAATGTGGATGTATTTTATAATTTTTGATCAAAAAGTCAATTTTTGAGTAAAAACTGGTAAAATATGACGAATGCGAAAAACAATTGAAGACATAAAGCCAAAGTTTGGGAGAGTGGTTATTTTAGGACGCCCTAATACTGGAAAATCGACTTTACTTAATGCCATAATGAGCCAAAAAGTAGCCATAACTTCACCAATGGCTCAGACAACTAGAAAAAATTCTCGAGTGGTGTTTAGTGATGAAAGAGGAAAAATTATTTTTTCTGATACCCCAGGAATTATTAATAAAGTGTCCGATTTGGTGGGTAAAAGAGTAAATACAGAGGCTCCAAAAGAAGTTGGACGAGCCGATATTTTATTGTGTCTTTTTGATATTTCTAGACCAAAAACTGAAGAAGAAAATAAAGTAATCGGTTTGGTTAGAAAATCAAAAGCAAAAAAGATTTTGGTCTATAACAAAATAGATGTGGCAATTGGATCAAAAGATCATTTGGCTGAATATAATTATATGGAAGAAGAATTCGATAAAGTAATTTCGGTAAGTGCTATTAAAGAAAAAAATATAAAAGGTCTAATTGGTCTTATTTTTGAATTAATTCCAAAGAAAGATATTAATTCAATTGAAGAAGATGCGGAAATAATTCAATCTAAAAATAAAACTGTAATTAGTTTAAATTCAAAAGAATATATTGCCGAAATTATCCGAGAAAAAGCTTATTTATTTTTAAGAAAAGAAGTCCCCTACTCAGTTAACGTGGAGGTGGATAGTGTAGTTGATAAAAGAAAATTGATTGTAATTAAGGCTAGAATTTTAACTACGGCTGATAGATATAAAAAAATGATTATTGGTAAAAACGGTAAAAAAATTAAGGAAATTGGTTATAACGCTAGAAAAGAATTAGAATTAATGTCGAATCGAAAAGTATTTTTAGAATTAATAGTAGAAATAGACAAACACTGGGCAGAAAGAGATATTGAGAAATAAGATTTCAGATATCAGATTTCAGATTTCAATTTTTTGGCAATTAGATCGTTGAGTTTTTTGATGCTGTCTGGGTTGATAATAGAAGTACAAACATCAGCTTTAATCAATTTTTTAATACGAATAATTTCTTTTTCATCTAAAAGATCAGTTTTAGTTAGAACAATTATTTCTGGTTTGTTGGCTAAATTTGAACTGTAATTGGTTAATTCTTGACGAACAGTCTGATAATCTTTTAAAGGATCTTGTGATTCAGCAGAAATACAGTGAACTAAAATACTAGTTCGTTCAACGTGTTTTAAAAACTTAATTCCTAGACCTTTACCTTCAGCAGCACCTTCAATTAATCCAGGAATATCGGCAATAATAAGGCCACCTTTGGTAACACCTAAGTTTGGTTCAAGGGTAGTAAAAGAATAATTAGCAACTCTAGCATTAGCTGGAGTGAGTTCATTTAAAAGACTGGTTTTACCAGCGTTTGGTAGACCAATTAGACCAATCTTGGCGATAAGTTTTAATTGTAAAAAAAGATTTTTGACTTGACATTTATAACCTAATTCTCTTTGTTGAGGAGTTTGATTCGTTGATGATTTAAAACAATAATTACCACGACCACCACTACCACCTTTAGCCATTAAAACTTTTTGACCAATTTCAGTTAATTCAACAGAAGTACCATTATCGTAAGAAGCCAGAGTCCCAATTGGAACTTGAATAACTAGCTCTTCACCATTTTTACCAGTACAATTATTTTTGCCACCTTTTTCTCCCCTACCAGCTGAATAAATTTTAGTATGGCGAAATTGATTTAATTTACTAATATCAGAAACTGCTTCAAAAAAAACAGAACCACCATCACCACCAATACCACCATCAGGGCCACCTTTAGGACGGAAAGCATCATTATAAAAACTAACAGTACCATCACCACCGTCTCCACCTTTAATTTTTATTCTAACTTCATCGATAAGCATGAGTGTATTATACAGTAGCTAATTGACCACAAGCAGCATTGAGCTTTTGACCAAAGGATCGACGAAGAGAATATTCCACGCCAAATTTATTTAAATAATCTATGAAAAATTCTTGTTGTTTTTTTGTGGCTGGAGTCATACCGCCATCAACTAAATTAAGTGGTATTAAGTTTAAAAAGAAAAGACGGTTTGATTTTATAAAATTGACTAATAATTTAGCATCGTTTTGACTGGTATTTTCACTCATTAAAGCATATTCAAAAAACAATTGACGATTGGTTTTGCCAACATAATAATTACAGGCGTTTTTTAACTCTAGTAAAGAATATTTTTTAGCAATTGGCATAAAAGATTCTCTAGTTTTTTGATCGACCGAATGAAGAGAAACGGCTAAATTAATTTGGATATCTAAATTGGCAAATTCAATAATTTTATTAACAACACCAGCAGTAGAAATACTAATTTTTCTAGCACCGATATTTAACCCATCTTTAGAGTTAATAATATTGATGGCTTCAAGTACATTTTCCCAATTTAAAAAAGGTTCACCCATACCCATAAAAACAACTCGGCCAATATATTTTGGGTAAATTTTTTGATTCCAATATAAGATTTGATCAACAATTTCTCCAGCTATTAAATTTCTTTTAAAACCCATTTTACCCGTGGCACAAAAAGAACAAGCAAGAGGACAACCGACTTGACTAGAGACACAGACAGTTAACCAATCTTCATAGTCCATGAAAACTGATTCAATTTTTTGACCATCAGAAAGTTTCAAAAGAGCTTTTTGAGTTGATTCGTCACCAACAACAGTTTCTTCTGAAATTGATAATAAAGAAAAAGTTTGAGAAAGTTTTTGACGAAGATCGAGAGAAAGATCAGTCATCTGATCAAAATTTAGATAACGACCTGAATAATAGTTTTTAACTATTTGACGATAGCGAAACGAAGGAAGTTCTAATTCATCCAATGTTTTTTTAAGAAGAGATAAATCCATTGATTATGCCTTATTGATGGCATTAATATAATCTTCTTTTTGCCTAAAGCCAATTAAAGTATCGACCATTTGGCCATCTTTAAATAAGATGACCATAGGAATTGAAGAAACACTATATTGGGTTGCTAAATTTTGTTGTTCATCAACATTTACCTTAGCAATTTTAACAACAGAATTCATTTCAGTACTAAGTTCTTCCATTATTGGAGTTAGCATCTGACAAGGACCGCACCAAGGAGCCCAAAAATCAACTAAAACTTTACCTTTAAAATCTAGAACTTCAGTTTTAAAATTTTCTTTAGTTAGGTTGATCATAGATTTATATTATACCTTATTTAGTTTTAACTAATTTGGCACTGTAAATAATTTGACGAAGAACACCATCTGGTCCTTCAATTTGATTTGTACCTGATAAGACAACATATTGAGCTAAATAATCAGACATAGCAGTTTTTAATTCTCTAATTTGAATTTGGGCATCTTTAATTTTTTCGACTAATTGAGTACATTCAGAACGAACCATAACTTTTTGTTTAGCAATAGTTTTAAGCTTGCTTTGTTTTTGAGCTTCCTGGGCGACCTCTTGATATTCAACATCGCTCTCAAAAATAGAATCGAGCTGAGATTTTTGATCTTGATATTCTTTGTTTAGAGTATCAAATCTGGCAGTGGAAGCATTGATGAGAGACTCGATATTTAATAGGTTGGCTACTTGATTTGGATTTAAATTTTGGTTTTCGTTTGACATACCTTTTAACTTTATCAAGATAAAAAGTCGTCTTCAAGCGCCAAAAGGTCTTTAATTGAATTTAATCGAACTAATTTAGTTCTTAATTGTTTGGCATTGGTCAAACCAGAGGCATAAAATAAGAAATTTTTACGAAGACTATCAAAACGACGATGAGGAAAAACTTCGGTAAAAAATTGAGCATGTAAAAGCATGGCAGAGAATCTTTCTTTTGGAGTGGCAATATGGTCGGTAAAGCACCAAGGATTACCACAGGCCGAGCGACCAATTAACACACCATTAACGCCGTATTTTTGGCAAAATTCTAAAGCTTGAGATTTTGATTCAATATCACCATTACCAAAAATTTTGGTTTTAGTATTTTTGGCTAATTTAACAACTTTGGCAATTTCAGCCCAATCGGCAGTGCCAGCGTAACCTTGTTTTAAAGTTCGACCGTGAATGGTTAAAAAATCCAAATCTTGAGCCAATAAAATTAGTGCCCAAGAATCGATAATTGATTCAGTGATGCCGAGTCTTGTTTTTACTGAAACTGTAGGTTTATTTTTTTTAAGTAGAGACGTATTGCAATACGTCTCTACAATGCTAGAATATTTTTTATTTCGATTAATTACATCTAAAGTTTTTTGATTAAGACTAATATCAGACACCCCAGTTTTGCCAGTAAACCAATCATTAATCCCCTTTTTAGTAGCTTTAATTATCTCGACCGCTAAATCTGGTTTACCAATTAGAGCCGCCCCACTACCATTTTGAGTAACAGTTTTGGCTGGACAGCCCATATTTATGTCAATTCCATCAAAGCCTAATTCGCAAAGAATGATAGCGGATTTGTAAAAACTTTCTGGATTTTTACCAAATAATTGTCCAATAATTGGACGTTCTTTAGACGAAAACAAAAGAGTATCGTAAAGTTTAACTCCACCATGACTAATACCCTCGGCACTAACAAATTCAGTAAAGATTAATTCTGGTTTAGCAATTTCAGTTTGCAATAAACGAAAAGCTTCGTCAGTAATTCCGTCCATTGGGGAAAGAGTGATAATTGGTAATTTATTTAAAAAATTCATAATATTAAAACCCTCCGCCCTTCAGGCACCTCCCTTGACAGGGCGGCTTTATCTAGTTCTTTTTTTTGATTTGAAGTCGAACTTGGCACCGACTTTGGAACCAAAATTACGTTGCTTGAAAACTGAGGTTCGAACATGAAGATCTGAACTTGATTTGTATTCTGGTTTTTGACCTTTCTTTGGTCTAAATTTTTTCTTGTTTGGAGAAGATTCAACTTCTGGAAAAAACTTTGGCATATATTCCCCTGTCTTATTTTTATTTAAAGATCGACCAAGGGAATTAAAGACTGGTTTACCACCTTTGTATTCACGAGCTTTTTTCTGTTCATTCTGACGAGGTGGATATTGACGATTATCAAAGGATTTTTTTTGACTACGATAATCATTAACATCACTGTCGGGATGAGGAAGAAAAACCTGAGATTGACGACGGTTTGGATGATCTTTTAAAGCTTCTTCATGACGAGCACGACCTTCTTCGGTTAAAAATGGATCGGGTTCGGCGTAATCGACAATAATAGTACGATCGACAAGATAGTAATTATGATATTTTTCTTTGGCACGAACAGCATCGTTTAAATTTTCATATTCAACATAAGCAATGCCACGGCTTCGACCCCAACGATTATTAACTATTTTAATTGAGACAATTTTACCTTCAGTGATAAAAAGAGTTAAAAGTTCACCTTCGCTGAAGCGATAAGGTAAACTGCCGATGAATAGGCGTTTTGAGACAGGTTTTGATGACGACATAGATACTCATATTATACCTGGTAAAATCAATAATGCTTAATTATGAAAAAATAGTGATTGGAGAATTAGAAACCAACTGTTATTTGGTCTGGGAAGAAAAAACAAAAGAATGTTTAGTAATTGATCCTGCTGATGATGGAGTCAGTATTAGTGAAGAAATAAGTTGTAAAAAATTAAAGGTAAAATATATATATTTAACTCATGGTCATTTTGATCATTGTCTTGGCGCTTTAGATTTAAAGTTAATTTATAATGTTGATTTTGGCTGTAGTAGTGAAGATACTTTTTTATTAGATAGGCAAGATGAGACAGCTAAACACTTTTTAAAAAAAGAGATTCAGGTACCAAATTTTATTAAAATAGATATTGATTTGAATGAAAAAAAAGAATTTGAATTGGGAAAAGAAAAAATAGAGATTATTAAAACACCAGGACACACTCCAGGTAGTGTGTGTTTTTATTCAAAAAATAATAAATTACTATTTTCTGGAGATACATTATTTGCTGGATTTAGGGGTAGAACAGATTTTAAATATGGATCAACTAAAAAAATATTTGAAAGTCTTAAAAAATTAATGAAATTAGATGAAAATACTTTAGTCTTACCTGGGCACGGAAAAGAAACGACAATTAAGAAAGAATCTAAGCGTTACCTCTAAGATTATCGATGGTCTCTTCAAAGTTTTTGATGTGATCTTGTTTAATACTTTCCAAAAGTTCAATTAAAAGACTGTTTATATAAGTTTCAATAGCTTTTGTTTGTTCTGACGTTAATTTTAGATCTTGAGTTAATTGTTCAACGGTTTGCATTAATTAGATTATAACATTTGTCGTATAATAGGTTGTCTTTAATGCTCTGTCGTTGCCGGTCTGATTGAATATGGACCGAGCATCCTCGATCCGAAGGATCGGGACTAATGGCCAGCCTTCGCTGAAGCTACGGCATGGTAAATAGGACAGTCTAATAAATTAATGCTCTGTCGTCTAATGGTAGGACAGTCGGCTCTGAACCGACTAATTGTGGTTCGAATCCATACGGAGCAACTAAACAAAACAGAGATGATTTTGTAATAATTATTCCCATAAAATAGGTTTTAAGAAAGTTCTAAAATACTAAATTTTAGTGTAAGATTAATCTATGTCTGAACGAAGTGGTAGTGAATTTATTAATATTAAATATCCTGATTTACAAAAGTCTCCTCAAGTTCAAAAATCAGTTGATAAAAAGAAAAGATTAGAAGATATTAAAACTCCTAATAATCCAGCTGATAGAAATGAAGTATTTTTAAATAGATTGGAAAATATCTTTGATAATCAAAATGAAGATACCAAAGAAAGGAACATTAAATTGTTCACTGAAAGATTTCTTTACCCTGAAGTTTTAATTGATAAAGATAATGTTCCTGATTCTTACTTTGAATTACAAATTAAGATAGCCAAAGAAAGAGGTCAAGGTGGAGATTTGAGAGATATTAAAGAAGCAAAAGATATTCCTCAAGAAACCAGAAGAAAAATAGGAGAAACACTTTACAATGATCAAAAACAATCTCTAGACACTTGGATAGATTATTTAAGCGATAAAGATACTAGTTATCTTTCTTGGTTTAAGTATTATGTAATGAGAAATGTAGTTAAGATGGGAAACTACAATAAAGACACTCATGAATTTAATAAAAGAACTAAAACCAGTACTAGTATCTTTCCAGACCTAAACAGAGAAGCTTTAGCTTACACCTATGATGTTTTACAACAACGTTATCTTAGAGGTGAAACATTAGAAGGAGAAGAATTAAACAAAGTTTTAGATATAGCTAGATTTGATAAAATTTATGCTTTTGCCATAGATAAAGTCACTTCTGCTTCTAAAGAAAACAAAGAAAAGACAGAAGGTGAATGGACTAAATTCAATCAAGGTGATGATCCGACTGCTTTGGTTGAATCACTTCAAGGTCATGGCACTGGTTGGTGTACGGCTGGAGAAGGAGTAGCTAGAAGTCAATTAAATGGTGGTGATTTTTATGTCTATTACACCAAAGATGAAAAAGGATTAAATACTATTCCCAGAATTGCTATTAGAATGCAAAATGGAAAAGTCGCTGAAGTTAGAGGTATTGAAAAAAATCAAAACTTAGAAGGTAATATGACTGATATTGCTAAAGAAAAGTATCAGCAATTACCTGGTGGAGAAAAATTTGACAAAAAAGATCATGATATGAATTTACTGACATTAATTGATAACAAGGTAAATAATAATATTGATTTAAGTGAAAATGATGTTATTTTTATTTATGAATTAAGAGATAAAATTGAAGGTTTTGGATACAGAATAGATCCGAGAATTAAAGAGATTAAATCTAAATTAGATCAATTAAAATGTTTTAATAAATTAACTCAAAAAGAAGATCAAGAAAAAGTTGCTATAAACTTAGTTTCGGTAATTATAGATGAAGATTTATCTTCTTTAAGTTTAAACAAAGCTTGGAAATTTATTAATGAAAAAGGTGGTGAAGAGGCAGCTACAAATTTAGCTCATAGATTAGGAGATAATAATTTATCTAAAAAAAACCTAGATAAAGTTTGGGGATTTATTAATCAAAAAGGGGGAGAAGCGGCAGCTACAAATTTAGCTCATGGATTAGTAGGTAAATATCTTTCTGAAGAAAATCTGGATAAAGCTTGGAAATTTATTAATGAAAAAGGTAAAAAAAAGACAGCTGCATATTTTGTTTCATCAGCCTGTGATGAAATTAGAGATATTCACAGTAAAAATGATACAGATTATTATAATAATGCGTTCGGTGATGATGATCATTTTTTTACTTATGGCAAAATTTGGGAATTTGTTTTTGATAAAGGTGATGATAATACAACAGCTTCAATTTTAATTAAAAGTATAAATGTAGATACATTTAAAGGTAATGATCTAGAAAGAGCTTTGGAATTAATTATTGAAAAAGGCGGAGAAGAAGCAGCTGGAGATTTAATTAATACAATTGAAAATAATAAATTATCTGGAAAAAATTTAGATAAGGCTGTAAATTTTATTATTAAAAATGGTTATTTGTCTAAAAGAAATATATCCAAACTTTGGATGGCTATTATAAAAAATAATAGGGATGATAGTTTTTTAGTTAAAAATAAAAAATTTATTGAAAAAATAAAAGAAAGACAAAAAATGATAAATTAACTAAAAAATAATTATTAAGGAAAAGATATTTTAAGTTAAAGATTATTTAAAGTTCTAAAATCATTCCACTCAGTCAACAAAAAATAGAAGCTAAAAAGAAAATGAGAGGGGCTGGCGTTTTGAATAATTTTTTTAGGATTATTTTTGGCGCCAGCCCGGGGAGTAAAAAAGAGAAAGAGAGGTTGTGATTGATATTTTTTTGTTGGATAGAGGAAGAAGCCCAAAAAGTATTTTGATGAAAAATCACCAGTCTATTGTCCATTAATAAATGGATTGAATAGCTTATTTATCTTTTTGGTTTTTTCTTCTTTTTTAAGGGCGATTCGAGTTGTTTTTTAATTTGCTTTATTAAACTAATAACGACTAAAAAACTCCTTTCAACAAATAAACCTCTCTTCTCTGGGATCTAAAAGTGCTTTATACAAATTATTTTAAATAATTGGTATGAGCAAAGGATATTACTTTTTAAAAACAAAGGAAAGGGGTCAAATTAATTTACTTTTGAAGAAGAAGTGACAGTGGGTTGAGAAATAAATTTTTGAATGTCTATCCAATTATTTTCACCTATCTTAGGAATTAAAATATATTGTTTATCAAAACTAGTAGAGTTAATTAGAAGATTTTTATCAGTAATAGGGAAAGATTCGATTTGATAATTTTGAAATTCATCAGCACGAGAAAGAAGTTTTTGCATTTGGTCTAAATTAATATCAGTGGTTAAATTACCAGCTAAACTATTAACAAAAGGAATTAATTTGGGTATAAAATTTAGGGAAATGATTTTTTTCTTAACTGCCTCGATAACTAATTTTTGTCGGGCCGATCGATTGAAATCTCCCCCATCTTCTTGAGAATGACGAGAACGAATAAATTTTAGGGCAGTGACACTATCAAAATGCTGTAAGCCCTTGTCAAAATGAAGTTTTTCATAACGACAAGTAAATTGTTCTTCTAATTTAGTAGCTGACATGGTGGCGGTGAGAGCTGCTATTTCTTCATCTGATTTGCCACAAGGATCATTAATATTTTCTTCAATAGGATAAAAATTGTCATCAAAAGTTTTCTGGACATTAACATCAATTCCTCCAAGAGTGTCGATTGTTTTTAGAAAACCATTAAAATTAATAATGGCAAAATTATCAATAGGAAAACCTAAAACTTGAGATAAAATTGTTTTTGACATTTGGCCACCACCAGCTAGACCGGTAAACTGAATTTCTTTATCAGGATAATGTTTATCATCAAGACCAATAGTATAAGCAGCATTAATTTTTGACATTTTAGTAGTACCAATTGAAACAGGAATTGGTACCCAAAGATCACGAGGAATAGAAATTAATTTAATCTTTTTTTCAAGCGGAATAAATTGAGCAACAAGAATAGAATCAGTTAAAGTACCACCCTCATGAGCACCACCGCCATAACCCATTAAAAGAATAGAAAAGGGTTTATCTGGATCGGGAGTAGGAGTTGGAGTCGGACTAATATTTGGGAAAATTGGAAACTCTTTAACCTTAACTACAATTTGTCGATACTTTAAAAAACTAAAAACAGAAAAGAAAATAACTACAGATAAACTTAAAATAATAGTAATTATTAAAATTTTTTTTGGCATCGCTTTATATTCTATCTTATTTTTTAGCCCTAATTCGACTTAAATATTTTCTTTCAAATCCATCAATTAAATCTTTTTTAGAAATTGGAACAAATTTCTGATAGGTATCAAAAAAAGCTAACCATTGATCTAATTTCAATTGACTAGGTTTTAATTGATTAATTTTTAGACTTTTATTAATATTTTTAAATTGTTGATAGGAAAAAATCTTTTTATAGGCGTTAAAAATATCTTCTTTCCATTGATTAAAACCAAAAATTACAAAATCACGAAATTGTTGATAATCAAAACCCCTCTGCCCTGTGGGCATCTCCCCTTGACAAGGGAGTTTTTTATTTTGATTTTTTAAAACAAATTTAATAAAAGTAATATTAATTTGAGGTTTAGGAGTAAAAGCAGTACGATCAATTTCACCTAAAATTTCGATATTATAAAAAATTTTAGTCATAATGGAATTTTGAGTTTCAATTTTACCACCAAGATATTTTTCAGCCGCTTCAGTTTGAAGAATTAAATAAATTTCGTTTGGTCTGTTTTCTGATTTAAGAAACTTATCGACAATTTCTGCTGTAATACTAAAAGGGATATTGGAAAAAACTTTATATGGTTTATCTGGTAAATTCCAAACTAAAAAATCTTTATTGATAAGTTTTAATTTAGGTTCTTGATTAAATTTTTCTAGAAGTTCTGTATATAAATCTTGGTCTTTTTCGATGGCTATAACCTCTTTGGCGCGAGAAAGAAGTTGTTTGGTAATAATCCCCCGGCCAGGTCCAATTTCAACAACTAAGTCACTAGAATTAATAGAACTAGCCTTGAGAAGTTCTTTAACAACAAATGGATCTTTAATAAAGTTTTGAGAAAGGGGCATTAAAATTCTTCTGGTGGTAAATATTCTTCACCATTATCACTGGAAACTTGATCGGCTTTTAGCCAAAGAATATAATCACAACCAGTGGCCTTTTTGGCTTCTCTGTCCCAACCAGAAGTTGAACATTTTTTCATTTTTTTACCATTAGTAGTAGTGAAAAGAACTAAATTTTCTCCACATTTTGGACATTTTTCGTCTAAATTTTCAGTAGTTCCATTGATCCATTCAACGTAGTCGCAACCAATTACTTTTTTAGTTTCTTTATCCCAACTACCAGCACTACATTTTTTCATTTTTTTACCAAATCGAGTTACTTGTAAGACAAGAGGAGCACCACATTTTGGACATTTTTCGTCTAGTTGTTGTGGCTCAATTTCAAGCCATTTAACATAATCACAACCCTCAGTTTTGTGAGTTTGAGGATTCCAAGAACCTTTAGTACATCGTTGAAGACGACGACCAGTTGGGGTTTCAGTTATTTCACTTAATGGAGCACCACATTTTGGACAAAGATCATTATTTTGAGTCATATATTAGATAGTACCACAATATGATTATTTTTCAGAAGCGGCTTTTTTGGCCATTATATTAGCAACTCTTAGAAGGGAATCAAAAGTACCAGCATCTTCCCAAATAGTATTAAAAAGATTAACTTTCATTTCTCCACTTTTGAGATAAATATTATTAAGATCAGTAATTTCAATCTCACCTCGAGGAGATGGAGCTAAATTTTTAGCAAATTCAACAATGCGATTGTCGTAGGTGTAAAGACCAACTACTGCATAATTACTTTTTGGTTTTTCTGGTTTTTCTTCTATAGAGATAGCTCTCATTTCTTTATCAAATTCGACAACACCAAAACGTTCTGGATCTGGAACTTGTTTGGCAAAAATCATGGCACCGCCTTTGAAATTTTTAATTTCTTTGGAAAAGTCTTGATCAAAAATATTATCACCTAAAATCATAGTAACGTCATCATTATCGATGAAATCTTCACCAATAATAAAGGCATCGGCTAGACCTCTTGGTTCTTTTTGAACAGCATAACTAAAACGAGCCCCAAACTCGCGACCATCACCTAAAAGATTTAAAAAATGACCAGAATATTCTGGAGAAATAATAATCAAAATATCTTTAATTCCAGCTTTAATTAAGGTTTCGATAGGATAATAAATCATTGGTTTATCGTAAACCGGAAGGAGTTGCTTAGAAGTAATGGCAGTTAATGGACGAAGTCGAGTGGCTTTACCACCAGCTAAAATAATTCCTTTCATAATTTAAATCCCTCTCGGCTTTCGCCGTGTCTCCCTTTGACAAAAGGGAGAAATTAATAATATGCGAATATTTTACTATATTTATTTCTTTTTGTTTTTCCAAATAAAAGTATTGTACATAAACCAATTGTAAGGAAGAACCAAAAAGATGATTATAAATGGTAATAATATTTGACGAGATAATCCTAAATATTTAACACCAAGGGAACCAACAACTGTCTGAATTAATAAGGCTCCGACTGAAGAAAGATTGAACTGGAAAAATTTACTAGCTAGAGATGAAAATCCAGAAATAGTTTGTTTTTTGAAAGTCCAAATATTATTAAGGGCAAAATTACTAACAATAGCTAATTCGGTTGAAAGTAACCAAGAAAGCCATTCGATCGACCAGGTTTTAGAAAAAATTCCCAAAAAAATGGCATTAACTAAATAACCAACAAAACCAACAGTACCAAACTTAAGAAATTTTTGAGTGAAATCATCGTACCACCTAAGCAAGATAGCAACTCGAAAAATATCTTTAGCAGTTTTTGGTTCAATTTTAGATTCACCAGCATTGCGAACATGAAATTGAAGAGGAACTTCTTTAAATTTAGCTCCCATTTTAAGAGTTTCAAACAAAAGTTGAAGTTTGTAACCAAAACTTCTAGTAAGAAGACGATTTCCTGTCCAATCTAAATCCATTTTGTCAATAAAACCTTTGACTCTGGTAACTTTTAAGCCAGTAGTAGGATCGGTAACTTTAAAGAAATTTTTAAAAGGAAAGAACATAATAAAACGAGCCGTAAAACCACCAAATTCACTAAAGAAAACCCGTTTAAATCCCCAACCTTTTGGATTGGAACCACCTTTTACTTTTCTAGATCCAATAACATAATCATAGCCTTCTTCCATGGCTTTAAGCATTAAAGGAATAGTTTCAGGAGGATGTTGAAAATCACCATCAAATTCAAAAACAAAATCGGCAGCTAATTTGTCTACAGCATATTTAAAACCTTTTAAATAAGCAGCACCAATACCATCTTTACTAGTTTCAGTTAATAAAAACGTATTATTATATTTTTTAGCCTCTTTTTCAACAACTTTACCCGTACCATCTGGTGAATTTCCGTCAACAACTAAAATTTTCATCTCCCAGTTATTACTTAAATCTCCTTTTTGGGCAACAATATTGGGAAAAGTTTTAGAATTAAGATACTTAATCATACGACCGATATTGTCGGCTTCATTATAAGTAGGGATAACGATGACTGCAGTGTTTTGTTGTTTCATATTAATATCAGTATATCTCAAATGATAAAATATTGGTATGAAAATTGATATTATAACTTTGTTCCCAAAAATGTTTGAATCACCTTTTGCAGAAAGTATTATTAAAAGGGCAATTAAAAATGGAATAATTGATTTAAAAATTCATAACTTAAGAGACTTCGCAATTGACAGTTATGGATCGGTCGATGATAAACCATTTGGCGGAGATGTAGGAATGTTAATAAGACCAGAACCGGTATATGAGGCATTAAAAGAGATCTCAGATGTCAGATTTCAGATGTCAAATAAAAAAAAGATAATTTTGATGTCGGCGAGAGGGAAAAAATTTGATCAAAAAAAAGCCGAAGAATTGGCTAAATTAGATAATTTAATTTTAGTGGCCGGACACTATGAAGGTTTTGATCAAAGAATATCTGATTTTATGGTAGACGAGGAAATATCGATAGGTGACTATATATTAACAGGGGGAGAATTACCAGCTATGATAATAACTGATGCAGTAAGTAGACTAATTCCTGGAGTCTTAGGAAGAGATAAATCAAATCAAATTGAAAGTTGGTCAGAAATAGAAATTGAAGGTAAAAAAATAAGAACAATGGAATATCCACAATACACCAGACCTCAAGAATTTATGGGTCATAAGGTACCAGAAGTGCTAGTAAGTGGTGATCCTAAAAAAATTAAAGAATGGCAAATAGAACAGATTAAAAAAGGGTTCCAGAAATAAAGACAATCCCAAAAAGAATAACTAGAAGATATTCAACAACAATTGATAATTGCAGATCTCCTCTTTGATAATGATGATAGAGACTCCAAGCAAAATAGACAATGCCAACACTGTAAATAATCCATCTTCTGGCTTGATTATCACCAATTAAAATATAAAAAATAAACCCAATAACTAGACAAATTAAAAGAATTATATATTCGAATGGTTTTTGTTTAACTTCTTTTGGAATAATCATTAAAAAATACTCCCTTGTTGGTTATAAATCATTAATAAAAAGATAAAAATTAAAAAACCAATGTGACCAACAGTGGAACCAGTTAGTCGGTGGACATTGTTTTTAATAGTAATATAACCATCAACAAAAAGAACAATTACTAAAACAATAAATATTGCAGAGTTAAAAATTTTACTAACAGTTAAAGGACTAATTAATTTTTCACTATTGCCAGCAAGAATATTACCAGTCTTTACTCCTGAAGATTTAGAGACTTGAGAATCGTTAGTTAGAGTAGAAGATGTTTCAATTTGACCAATAAGTGGCGTTCCAAAGTGCTCAACAACAAGTGTAGTTTTAATTCCATCAATTGTACCGTTAACAACAGCAATTCCAATTTCTTTATATTTTTGATGAACAATATTGGCTTTATGGGTTGGGGAATTCATCCAAGCTTTAATTAAAGATTCAGTATTATAAAAATCTTTAGCTAAATTTTCCCCAGCAACTGAATATTTATAACCAGAAGCATCAAAGAAAGTCCAAGGAGTTTTTCCTTGAGGAGAATTATGTGCCCAATAATCATTTTCAAACATATCTTCAGCTTTTTTTTGAGCAGACTGAGACAAAATTGAGTTATAAGAAAGAGACTCTAATCCGAGATTCTTTCTTTCATTATTAGTTTGATCTAAAACTTTTTGTACAGTAATCTCTGAAGAATAACCAAGAATACCTGGTTTAATTATGACAAGTGTTTTAATAACAGATTGGTTTAGAAGATAAAGAATTAAGAAAAAAAGTAAAAAATTAGGTTTTAAAAGAGTAGCCCGATGGTTGTTTTTTTCTTGAGGAATAAAATAATGAGTCCAAAGTTTTTTCAACACAATATCAGTATAAATGAATTTTCTTTTTTATTAAAGGAAAAATCTTATTAAAAATAAAAATACCGATTAGAATTCCAATTAAATCGATTAAAGTGTCTCTAAAACGACCAGTGCGGCCAGGAACAAAATATTGATGAAATTCATCAGAAATAGCGTATAAATAGGCAGTTAAGAATATAACTTTTTTTTCATAAATGGCAAACGAAAATAATATAGCTAAAAAAGCATATTCAATTAAGTGAAAAGATTTGAGAATTAAAAAACGATCTGTGGCACTAGTGCCTATACCGGTAGTTTGTCTTGAGGAAAAATAGAAAATAACAAACATCCAAATTATGGCTGGTATAAATTTAATTATTTTTTTCATTTGATCTTGATTTAATCTTAGCAATAATTAGAGGGGTTAACAAAAATAAACCACCTAAGCAAATGAAAATCAGAGGAAGAATATTTTTTTGAGAAGTATCTTCACCTAAAACTAAACCGGAATCTTCAATTGAAATAATAGTTGGTTCTTGAGTTGGAATGATGACTTGGACGGTTTCTGTTGGCTCTAGAACAGCAGAAACGGAAGCATTTGGGGATGGAGTGTATTTATTTAAATCGATGGTTGGAGTGGCGGTGGGTTTTATAGTTGAAGTAGGAGTATTTATTGGGATTGGAGTTGAAGTTGGGATTAAGGTTGGAGACATTGTTGGAGTTTGAGTTGGAGAAGCAGCAATAACATCTATCAAAAAAGATGGACTAGTGAAACCAGTATTAGTATTTGTAGTTAATGCAATTTTTATTTTTAAGTTAAAAACACTAGTTAAAGCATCTGGTTTTATAAAAGCATACCCACTAAAGACATTAGAAATACCAGAACTTAATGTGACCTGAGGAAAATTTACCCAACTACTGGTATAAAATAAATCTGGACCACCGGTAATTTTGGAGACATCAGAGTCTACTCCTCCAAAAAATTTATATACATAAGAGGCGCTACTACTGGCCTCATTTATAGTAAAAGTAACAGGAAAAGTGGTTCCAGCAGTGACAACATCTGGAGCAGAATTTATAGTGACAGTTGGAATAGCAGAAATTTTAGAAGGAAAAACTAAAAAAAATAGTAGTAATATAATTAACACAATATTAGTTTAGCAGTTAATTGGTTAGTTTTGAAATGGCAATTTCAAGTTTTTTTAAAGTTTTTTCTTGTCCTAATGCCGGTAGACAATCGACTATTGGTGGAGTAAACTTTGATCCGCAAATAGCAACTCTAAATACCATAAAATACTCCCCTATGTTCCAATTATTTTCTTTAATTAAATTAGTTAATCTTTCTTGTAGATTACTAAAATCATTAAAAAATTCTTTGGTTTTACGAAGCATGTCTATTACTAATTTCGAGTCAAGAATTTTATCTTTATATTCTAAAAGAAGAGATTTTTCATATTCAATATTTTCAAATAAAAATTTAGTTTGAATTGGTAAATCGGAAAGTTTAACTATTCTTTCTTTTAAAACCGGAATTAAGATTTTTATTTGGTCATCTGAGGCTTGAGGTAAAAATTTCTTGAATAAAACTGATAACTCTTCGTCGTTTTTTTGACGAAGATAATAACCATTAATATAATCTAATTTTTTTCTATCAAAAATTGGTGATTTTTTATGAAGATGACTAATGTCAAATTCTTTAATAAATTCTTCTAGGGTAAAAAACTCTTTTTCAGTGCCAGGGTTCCAACCAAGAAGCATTAAAAAATTCAACATAGCTTCTGGTAGATAACCTTCCTCTAGAAAAGTTTTGGCATGAGTTGAACCAGATCTTTTACTCATTTTACCTTTACCATCTGGATTTAATAAAACAGTAAGATGGGCAAATATAGGTGCTTCCCAGCCAAAGTATCTATAAAGTAAGAGATGTTTTGGAGTAGAAGTAAGCCATTCTTCCCCTCGAAAAACATGAGTAATTTTCATTAAATGATCGTCAACTACAGCAGCAAAATGATAAGTCGGAATTCCGTTTGACTTAATTAAAACCTGGTCATCAATTTCGTTGGTATTGAATTTTATCTTACCCCGAATTGCATCTTCAAAAATAATGGTCTCATTTTTAGGAACAATCAGGCGAATAGTGTAAGAAACTTTATTATCTAAGTTTTTTTGAATTTCATCCTTAGATAATTTAAGACAATGTTGATCATAGCGAGGTATTTTTTGGGAAGCTTTTTGAGTGACACGAAGATTATCTAATCTTTCCTGGCTACAAAAACAGTAATAAGCGAAACCTTTATCTATTAACTCTTTAATGTATTTATTGTAGATTTCTAGACGCTCAGTTTGAACATAAGGACCAAAAGGACCCCCAATATCTGGACCTTCGTCCCAATTCAAACCATAAGCATTAATTGTTTTTAATAATCTTTTTTCTGAACCTGTGACATAGCGTTTTTGATCGGTGTCTTCTAGACGAAAAATAAATTGACCGTTATATTTTCTGGCTAAAGCATAATCGTAAAGAAGAGTTCTTAATGTTCCAATATGGAGTTCTCCTGTTGGACTAGGGGCGATTCTTGTTCTTACTGTTTTATTGTCGATCATGGCTAATTTTACCATTTAGTGTAAAATATTTTTATGTCTTCTTTAACCTATACTGCCGATGCTAGTCGGAAAATAATTAAATATGGAGGGTCTGGTTTAATTGCATTTATATTAATATGGTCAATTGGTTCAATTTCCATTAAGGCTTATAAATTGGCTCACCCAAAATATATAGCCCCAACAGTTAGGTATGGAGCTTTACCAAAGATTATCTTCCCGGAAAAACAGTTTGAAAATAAGAGGTTTACTTTTGAATTTACTGATGACAAAACACCATCTTTTAGTGATCAATCTAAAGTCTATATTATTTACAGATCAACAACAAAAATTTTAGCTTTTGAAGAAGGAAAAGAAATAGCAAAACAGTTTGGATTTGAAAGTGATCCTAATGAAATTGGTGAAGGTATTTACGAATTTAAAAATGAAAAAAATAATAAAACGTTGACTATAAATGTTTTACAAGGTGACTTTAAATTAAAATACCCATACTTAGAAGATTCTTCCATTTTGGAAGCAAAAAATGTGCCAAATAAAGTTAAAGCCATAGAAATTGCGGCTTCTTTTTTAGAATCTGGCGATAAATACACTGATGATTTAAAAAATGGAGAAAAAAAAATAAGTTATTGGCAGATTGCAGATGGAAACTTGAAATCAGTTTTAGCTCAATCCGAGGCAAATGTTGTTAGAGTTGATTTCTATAGAAAAAAATTAGAAGATAAATGGGAGATAACTTCGCCCCAAACAGGTGAAGCATCTGTTTCAGTTTTGGTTTCTGGAGATGAAAATAATGATAAACAAATAATTGAGGCTAGTTTTAAATATGCAAATATTGACAGAGAATCTTTTTCTACTTATCCAGTAAAAACAGTAGAACAGGCTATAGAAAATTTAAAAAATGGTAATTATTGGCCTTCGTCAGATATTAATTCGGAAAACGTAACAATTAGAGAAATTCAATTGGCTTATTATGAACCTATAACACTAACTCAATATCTCCAACCAATATATATATTTAAGGGCGATAATAACTTTGTAGCCTTTGTTTCTGCGGTAACAGATAAATATATTTCAAGACAATAAAGGTCCCTAGTAAGTTTGCCAAAAAACATTACCCTTAGCCCAATCAATGATTTTTTTAGTGTCAGTAAAACGATCTTCGCTTTGAGCAACCACACTAATTAAATAGTGCCCATTTAAATTTATTAGACCAATAAAAGAACCCCCTGCTTCTGGTGTCCAACCAGTTTTTAAACCTTCGATCTCAGGAACAATTCCAAGTAGTTCATTAGTTGAAGTAAGTTCGTGTTTGATAGTTTTATCAATATCTTCGACAAAAATATTCTTTTTTTTAACAGTCTCTATTACAACTGGATTTTTTATAGCAATTCTGGCTATTTGAGAAAGATCGTAGGCAGTGGAATAATGATTTTCGTTATGAATACCATCAAAGTTAGTAAAATGGGTATTTTTTAAATTATATTTTTGGGCAATTAAATTCATTTCATTAATAAAACCGATAACTCCGAGTTGATGATGATTGGCCAAAGTAAAAGCAGAATCGTTAGCTGAATAGACTAAAAGAGCAGTGACAAGAGATTTGATGGTAATTTTTTCGTCTAATTTTAATTCCATTACTTTCCCCTCTTTATACTCTTCTTTAATAGTAATCTCTTCATCTAAGGGGTAAATATTTAAAGCAGTTAAGGCTGTTATTAGTTTTGTGGTTGAAGCAGGATATATGCGATTGTCTTTATTTTGAGACAAAACAATAGTATTGGTAATTGCATCTAAAAGAACATAATGTTGAGAACTTAATTGAGGATTTGCTGATAATTTTGAATAAACCTTAGGAGGATGTTTATATTCTATCAAATTACTGCTTTTAAAAAAAGAAAAATTTTTGGGATATATATCCCAAAAACTAAAAGTTGGAAGCCAAAATAAATTTAAAAAAGCAATTAAAAAAATAATAATAACTTCAAATGGTTTATGCTTTAAAATCTGAATCATTTTCTTTTAGAACTGCTTTTGTTTCTGGTTTTAACATAAGACCAACATCGTCTAATTGTTTTTGATCAATTTCACTTGGAGCATTCATTAATAAGTCGACTCCACTTGAGTTTAGAGGAAAAGCATAAATATCACGAATATTTGGTTCATCTAGAAGCAACATTAAAAGACGATCTAAACCAATAGCCCAGCCACCATGAGGTGGAGCTCCATAATGAAAAGCACTATACATACCACCGAACTTTTTAATAACTTCTTCCCTGCCATAACCAACAATCTCAAAAGCTTTAACTAGAGTTTCTGGTTCGTGATTACGAATTGAACCAGAAGCTAATTCAAAACCGTTTAAGGTTAGGTCATATTGATAAGACTCAATATTTAAAGGATCTTTATTTTTTAAAGATTCCATTCCACCTTGAGGCATTGAAAAAGGATTATGGCCAAAATCTAATTTGCCTTCATCATTGATTTCATAGAAAGGAAAACCGGTAATCCAATTAAAATATAAAATATTAGGGTCTCTAAGTTTTAGAAGGTCTCCCAACATTAAACGGATTTGACCAAGAACTTTATTGGTAATAGTTAAATTATCAGCAATAAAAAGAATTAAATCGCCCATATTGGCAGAAGTATTTTTAATAATTTCTTGTTGTAGTTTTGGGTCAAAAAATCGAGCCACACCAGTATCTAAACCACCATCAATGACTTTGGTGTAAGCTAAACCTTTAGCACCCTTTTCTTTGGCTAGATTTTCTAATTTTTCAATTTGAGTTTTGCTAAATTCACCACATTTTCGAGCAACAATACATTTAATAGTTTCAGCACTATTAAAAACATTAAATTCACTTTTCCCTTTGATAATTTCAGTAAGATCTTGAAGCTCTAGACCAAAACGGGTGTCTGGTTTATCACTACCATATTTATTCATGGCTTCTTTAAAGGGAATTCGAGGAAAAGGAAATTTAGCAATAGTTTTTTGAGGAGCAACAACTTGGTAAGTGTCTTTGATTAAATTTTCAGCAGTGGAAAAAATTTTATCGATAGTAGGAAAACTCATTTCGATGTCAATTTGATAGAAAGCACCAGCATGGCGATCGGCCCGAGGGTCTTCGTCTCGCATGCAAGGAGCAATTTGAAAATATTTATCAACACCAGAAACCATTAATAATTGCTTGAACTGTTGAGGGGCTTGAGGAAGAACGAAAAATTTGCCTTTGTGAACACGAGAAGGAATTAAAAAATCCCTGGCACCTTCTGGTGAAGTAGTAGTAAGAAGAGGAGTAATAATTTCAGTAAAAGCATTTTTATCCATCCAGTTTCTGACGGCTAAAATATATTTATGTTTATCTTGGATAATTTTGGCAAGTCTAGGACGACGTAAATCGAGATAACGATATTTAAGTCTAAGAGATTCGTCTAATTCAATACCATCGGTGTCGAGAGGAAAAGGAGAAACTTCACTTTTGTTTAAAACTGTTAATTTTTCACAAACAATTTCGATAGTTCCAGTTTTTATTTTTTTATTGACGGCTTTTTCATCTCTTTTAATAACACTACCTTCAACCTCAATGACCCATTCCATGCCCAGTGTTGAGGCTGATTGATGAATTTGGGGATTATTATTAGCGTCAATGATAATTTGAACATTACCACTCCAATCTCTAAATTCAATAAAGATAAGTTGTCCATGGTCACGAATATTACTGACCCAACCTTGAACTAAAACTTTTTCTCCAATCTTTTGGAGACATTCTTTTGCCATTGTTCTTTCCATAGGAGTATTTTAGCAAAAAAAAAGCTTATTAATACGAATTATCACCACAATAAGGTTGGTTAAATGAGTTCAAAAAATCTCTTTAATTATAAGTTGAGGAGAAGTAGTGCCATTCCAAGTATTTAAATCGAGGGAGGCGATGAGGTTAATCGAATCGCTGACTTTTAGAGTTTTACCTAAATCCCCTTTTTTAAAAGCAACGGCGTCAATATCGTCAAATTTTAATTTTAGATGGTCACCAGTGGAACCAATGACTCTTTTTTGAGTAATAACGACATCTTTAAATAAAAACAAAGGTTTATTATTATCAATACCGAACGGTTCAAATTTATTAATAAGATGACAATTTTTAAGATTAACAGCTGATAACTTCATCTCTGCTTCGACGACAATTGAGGGTTTTAAGTCGATGTCTTTAAGTTGTTTGTTTATAAAATTGGTAATTTTTTTCTGAAATTTGGCAATATTTTCGGTTTTAATAGTAAAACCAGCAGCACCAGCATGACCACCCAATTCAACAAGTTCATCATTAAAATTACGAAGAGTTTCGATAATATTTAATTCTTTAACTGAACGACAAGAGGCTTTGGAATATTCTTTACCAACACTAATAATTATGGAAGGTAGATAATATTTTTCAGTTAGACGACCAGCAATTAGACCGATAATTCCTGGTAAAAATTCTTTATGAGCGATAAAAACTAATTTATTTTTATTATTTAAATTATTTTTTTCAGCAATTTCAAGATTGTCCTTTTGAATAGTTTGGCGGTCTTTATTAAATTTATCCAAATTTTTGGCATATTTTGAAGCTTGTTCTGAATTTTGACTACATAATAGACGTAAGGCTTCAGTTGGATTAGACAAACGACCAACAGCATTAATACGAGGGCCAATAACAAAACCTAAATCATAAGTTGATAAAGAATCTTGCTTGATAGCACTAATTTCGATTAATTTTTTAATACCTGGATTAGGGTTTAATCTAAGAGATTTAAGACCATGAACAACAATATTACGATTAATACCAATTAGGGGAACACAATCGGCTACAGCACCAGCCGCAGCCAGACCAAGGTCGGCATTTTTATTGAAAAGAGAAGCAAAAAACCAAGAAAGAGCTGATCCGGAAAAATCGGTTGAATGAATAGTGGCAAAAACTTCTGGTAATTTTTCTGTTGGTAAATGGTGATCAATAATAATAATGTCTGTATTTTTTTTAGAAATTTTAGCTAATTCTTTGTTGGCCACAATGCCGTTATCAACAGTAATTAAAAGATCAAAATGAAGATTTTTTTGAGTTTCAAAATCAAAAAAAGATTGAGCTTTAATGCCATAACCATCGATTTCCCTATCTGGAACAAAAGGTAAAATCTTGGCGCCAAGTTGGTATAAAACCTGCCAAAGAATAGCAGTAGAAGTAATACCGTCAACATCGTAATCACCGTAGATTAAAATATTTTCATTATTTTTTATGGCTTTTTTTACCCTATCAACGGCTTTTTTTATTTCTTTTTTAGAAACATTAAAATCCGAATCTTGAGGAAAATGAGGTTTAAAAAAATCTTCTTGATTTGATTTTTTTATATGGCGATTTTTTAATAAAACATCAAGAAAATCCGACTCGGAGAGCGAATTATCAATAATTTTTTTATTTTTTAAAATTATTTGTGAAAACATCTGAATATTAAATTGTACACTTTTTGTTTGAATAATATAGTAAAATTGGGCATGGAGTTTAATATTCCCATAAAAGTAGACAAATTAATTAATAAATTTAGAGAAAATAAAGCTGAAATTTATATAGTCGGTGGGGCTGTTCGCGACCTTATTTTGAAAAGAGAAGTAAAAGACTGGGATTTTACAACCAATTTAAAACCAGAAGAGATTCAAAAGATATTTCCAAAAAATAGTTTTTATAATAATAAATTTGGGACAATTAGTATTGTTGATGGTGATGATATTTTTGAAGTGACTACTTTTAGAACTGATGTTGGTTATTCTGACTTTCGACATCCAGATGAAATTAAATGGGGAGAAACTTTAACAGAAGATTTGGAGAGAAGGGATTTTACTATAAATGCGATTGCTTTAGATTGGGATAAAAAAATAATCGATTTGTATGGTGGACAAAATGATTTGGATAATAAAATTATTAGGGCGGTCGGTGATCCCGACAAACGATTTAAGGAAGATGCTTTGAGGATGATGAGAGCAATTAGAATTGCTAGCCAAATTGGATTTTTAATTGAAGAAAAAACTTTTGAATCGATTCAAAAAAATGCTAATTTAATTAAAAAAATCGCTGGTGAAAGAATTCGAGATGAATTATTTAAAATATTAGTCTCTCCGAATCCTTTACAGGGAATAACTTTATTAAAAAATTGTGGATTATTAAAAGAAATAATTCCAGAATTGTTGGATGGCTACGAAATGGCTCAAAAAGGTCATCATGTTGATGATGTTTGGACTCATAATTTAAAAACTTTGGATAATTGTGAAAGTAAAAATCCAATTACAAAACTGGCTTGTTTACTTCACGATGTGGGGAAACCAAAATCAATGATTGGAGAAGGAGAAGATAGAACTTTTCACAATCATGAAATTATTGGATCAAGAATAGCAGTTTCAATTGGAAAAAGATTGAAATTGTCGAATAAAGAATTAGAACAATTATTTAAATTAGTGAGATACCACATGTTTACCACTGAAGCCACTCAAACAGACAAAGCAGTGAGAAGATTTATTCGAAACGTAACTTTAAACTATATTGATGAAATGATTAGTTTGAGAAGGGCTGATAGACTTGGAAGTGGGGCAAAAGAGAGCAGTTGGAGATGGGAACTTTTTAAAGAAAGAATTGTGGAGGTACAAAAACAGCCTTTTTCGATTAAAGACTTAAAAATTGACGGTAAAGATGTAATGGAAATATTAAAAATAAAACCAAGTCGAAAAGTCGGTGAAGTTTTAGAAGCAATTTTTAAAGAAGTGGAAGAAAAACCAAAATTAAACGAAAGAGAAGTTTTGCTGAAGAAAATAGAAGAGCAAAAATAATTTATTTTTTCTTTTTCTTAAAAAATAAGACTAGGGGGATGGCGACACCAGTTGAAGAATAAGTTCCACAAATTACTCCAATTAGAAGTGCAG
>JAQVSI010000021.1 GCA_028700625.1 Candidatus Shapirobacteria bacterium | reverse complement strand
TCGAATTATTGAAATAATTACTGAAAATCCTTAGGGATTAATCGAAGGAATTTTGCTTTGAATATCCTGCATAAATTGACTGTAATCAACGAATTCAATATCTTTTGGTGGTTGGAAGTCCGATTCGGATACCACGGTTGGAGTACAGTTATATTGATATTCTTGATCTAAATCAAGATTACCTGATTGCGAATCTGGAGAGTTTGACGGAGATTCAGTCTCATCGGTATCTTCCTCTATTGCATCTAGCTTCATTTTCATCGCGACATTTGGACTATCTTTGTTGGTATTTTCTTGCCAAGTGTAAAAATAAGTACCGTCACTAACCGTATGGCCAATATAATCGAAACCGTCTTGTTTAATATTAGTATCTTGTTTAAATTTTTTGCCAGAGATAATAATAGTCCCCTTTGATTCAGTCCCGTCAATATTACTTGACCAAGTACATTTTTGAGGAATATTTTTGGCAATTAAATCACGAAGAGAAAAAGATGAGTTAGCTGATTCTTCTTGGGGTTCACTTGGAGTGGTGGTGGCACTGTTGTTATTTTGTTTAACTCCACAAGCTGATAAAAACAAACTACTTAAAAGAACTAAACAAAGACTAAGGGTTTTTTTCATATATATATTAACTGATAACTTTTAGCTTATTTTAACATTTTTGGATATAATCAGACAGTAAATGATAAACGAAGCAATCAAAATTAAAGACAATTTGTATTACGACGAGAGATCGGCGGGAGGAATTGTTTATAAGGTAGACAATGGCAAGGTGTGGTGGTTACTGATTAGAACTATTTCTGGCTACAAATCGGGAAAAAAGAAAAATCCGAAACCAGTTTATAAGTTTCCCAAAGGTCATCTGAAAGACAATGAATTTTTGAAACAAGCAGCCCTAAGAGAAGTGGAAGAAGAAGGCAGAATTAAGGCCACTATTATAACTAAAGTAGGATCAAATAATTATATTTTGTGGGACGCTGAAAATAGAAAAAAAATTATCAAAAAAGTAACTTTCTTTTTGATGGAATATGATGCTCCAAGTAATCTGAAGTATTATGATAGTGAAATGGTAATTGAAAGGGATTGGTACTCTTATGAAGAAGCTTGTGAAAAGCTGGCTTATGATAGTGAAAAAGTATTGTTGAAGAAAGCGAAAAATAAGTTGGAAAGTCTGCTAAAATAGCAAACGTTTGGTACTTTTAAATTCTGGAGGAGTCGCCCCCACCAAAAGCTTCGCATTTAGGCGGGCTGGTAGTGGTTTACCCCTCAACAATATGGAGGAGTCGCCTAGTGGTTTATGGCGCACGCCTGGAAAGCGTGTGTTCGAAAGGACTCGTGGGTTCGAATCCCACCTCCTCCGCCAAATTCTAGTTTTTCCCGAAAGTTCCATGTAATATAGGTGATGATACTTAGTGAAGAAAATTAAATTTGTTCCTGTTTAAGTTCAAATTGGTTCCAGACTCACTCCCTCGAGTGAATGAGTCTATGTAATTAGGTATTACAGATATTAACCAGTCATAGAGTAAAATATAACCATGCCTTTGACATGGAATGAAATAAGAAAAAGATCTATAGAATTTTCAAATTCTTGGAAAGATGTAGAAAAAGAAAGAGCTGAAGCACAAACTTTCTGGAATGAGTTTTTTGATGTTTTTGGTCAATCTCGTAGAAAAGTGGCCATTTTTGAACAAGAGGTTAAAAAATTAGATCAAAAAAATGGATATATAGATCTTTTTTGGCCTAAAACATTGGTTGCCGAAGCAAAATCAAAAGGGAAAGATTTGGTTAAAGCGAAAGAACAGGCTGTTTCTTATTTATATGGGATTCCAGATGAAATGTTACCAAAATACATATTAACTTCAGATTTTGAAAATATGTCTCTTTTGGATTTGGAAACCGACAAGTCGTATCAATTTAAAGTTTCAAAACTGCATGAACATATTAAACTTTTTTCATTTATAGCTGGTTATGCCAAGACTGATTTTAAAGTTGATGACCCAGTAAATATAAAAGCTGCAGAATTAATGGGTAAACTTCATGATAGTTTATTTGAGGCTGGTTATTCAGGCCATTCTTTGGAAGTTTTCTTGGTAAGAATACTTTTTTGTTTGTTTGCTGATGATACTGGTATTTTTGATCGAGGAATTTTTCTTAATTTTTTAAGTAATAAAACTAAAGTTGATGGATCAGATACAGGACCACAATTAGAACAGATATTTCAAGTTTTAGATACCCCATCAGAAAAAAGGTTAAAAAACCTAGATGAAGATTTAATGGATTTTCCATATGTAAATGGAGGACTTTTTAGGGAATTAATTCCTATGGCGTCGTTTGATAGTGGAATGAGAAATGCTCTTTTGTCATGTTGTAATTTTGACTGGTCAAACATTTCCCCTGCTGTCTTTGGTTCTTTATTTCAATCTGTGATGAATAAAGAAATAAGGAGAAATTTGGGGGCTCATTATACGTCTGAGGAAAATATTTTGAAATTAATAAGACCGTTATTTTTAGATGATCTTTGGAATGAATTTGAAAAAGTAAAAACCAATAAAAATAAATTAAATGAATTTCATCAAAAATTGGCTCGCTTAAAGTTCTTTGATCCAGCATGTGGTTGTGGCAACTTTTTGGTTGTTACTTACAGAGAACTAAGATTGCTTGAACTAGAAATATTAAAACTTAAATTTAAAAACAGATCATTACTGGATGTAAAAGATATTTCTCTTTTGAACGTCGATCAAATGTATGGGGTTGAAATTGAAGAATTTCCCGCAAGAATTGCTGAAGTAGCCATGTGGTTAGTAGATCATCAAATGAACAATAAATTTTCTGAAGAATTGGGAATGTATTTTATAAGGCTACCCCTTAAACACTCAGCAAAAATTGTTAATGGGAATGCTTTACAAATTGATTGGGAAAGTGTGATTAAAAGAGAAGAAGTTAGTTATATTTTAGGTAATCCACCATTTGTAGGTAAACAACTTAGAAATAATGAACAAAGTGAAGACCATGAGATTATTATGAAAGGGTTACATGGTGCTGGAGTATTAGATTATGTCGCTTGTTGGTACATAAAAGCAGCAAAATTTATTAATGGCACAAAAATTAAAGTAGCTTTTGTTTCTACTAATTCGATAACTCAGGGTGAACAAGTTGGAATTCTATGGAATGAATTATTTAATAAATATGGTATAAAAATTCATTTTGCACACAGGACTTTTCAATGGAATAATGAAGCTAGGGGTAAAGCCGCAGTACATGTAGTTATTGTAGGTTTTGCTCAATACGATGTGGATGAAAAGTATATTTTTGAATATGAAAATATTAAAGGTCTACCACATGAGTTAAAAGTAAAAAATATCTGTCCTTATTTAGTTGAAGGTAACGACGTTGTTGTTTTACAAAAATCAAAACCATTATGCGACGTTCCTGAAATTGTGTTTGGAAGCATGCCAAATGATGGAGGTAATTTACTCTTATCTGAAGAAGAAAAGAATGAAATCTTAATAAGCGAACCTAATTTAATTAAATTTATTAAACCATTAGTAAGTGCTAGAGAATATTTAAATGGTATCAATAGATTTTGTTTTTGGTTGATAGAAGCAACTCCAAATGAAATTATATCGTCACGCATATTAAAAGAGAGAATTGATAAAGTTAAAGAATACAGATTAATGAGTCCAAGATTGGGGACAAAAAAACTTGCCGATTATCCTACTTTGTTTGGTGAAATTAGACAACCAAAATCAAATTATATTTTGATTCCTAAAACATCTTCTGAAAATAGATTATATGTTCCTATTAGTTTTTTTGAACCTTCTTCAATTGCCAACGATAGTTGTTTAATAGTACCTAATGCAGATATTTTTGATTTTGGAATTATACAGTCGGATATGCACATGACTTGGATGAGACATGTAGCTGGAAGATTAAAAAGTGATTATCGATATTCAAATAAACTTGTATATAACACTTTTCCTTGGCCTGAGAAAATAACAGATAGTCAGAAAGAAAATATTGAAAATTGTGTTAGAAATATTCTTTCTATTAGAAATGAATTTAGTGATTCTACTTTGGCGAATTTATACAACCCACTTTCTATGCCACCGAAACTTTTAAAAGCTCACAAAGAATTAGATTCAGCGGTAGATAAATGTTATAGAAGTAAGATATTTAAAAATGAAACAGAGAGAATGGAACTTCTTTTTGAGAAATATTCAAATTTGATTCATAAGAAAAGTTAATTTTCTGTTTTAAAAATTTGTTTATCTTTTAAGATAAATTTTGTTTTAAATAGGTTTATTATTTCTTGTTTTTCTTCTGAAAAGCCAGTTTTAAGTACATGGACGATATAATCTTTCATCCTTTCCTTATCTGATTTTTCTTCAATAAGTGGATAATCAAAAGTTTTCAATTGTCGCTCAAGAATTTCTTGATGAAGAACGTCAGCCCTTAATCGATGATAATGACTAATTTCACTTTTTAGTTTTTTACTTACACCTTCTTGATCGAATTCTATTTCGTCAATTTTGGCTAATATTTGTCTAACAAGATCTTCTTCGGTGATATAAGGCTGATCACAATCATAATCAACTGATCTAGCACAATGGTAATAAACATATCTTTTGATTTTGCCGTTGAGTAATTTTTTATATTTCTCTTCGGCAGTTACTCCCCCTCCACATTGACCACAGGTGAATAAACTTTTAAAAGGAAATACTTGTTTATTCCATTGTTTAGGAACAACAGTTAATTGGACTTGGACCTTATCAAAGGTTTGCTTAGTAATTAAAGGTTTATGTTTTCCTTTGTAATGTTTACCTCCAAATTCAAACTCGCCATAATAGAAAGGATTTTTGAGTACTCTATATATTTCAGCAAGAACCATTTTCTTGCCCACTTTGGTTTCAAATCCTTTTTTATCCAACCAATATTTGATAGTTCGCCCACTGTGACCCTGTTCAGCGACTCTTTGGAACATTTCCTTGATGACTGGACCTCTTTTCTTATCTATCTCAATGTGAGCGATTCTATTATTACTTAAACGGTTAACATAACCGATTGGGGCGTTGCCTGGTCGCCAACCAGCCTCACACTTGGCTCTAAGTCCTCTTTTGACATTTATTCCTTTTTGATCATTTTCTAGTTTGGCCTGTGAACACAAAATCATCAATAAAAATTTCTCATTTGGATTATTAGAAAAACTTTGAGAGAAAGTTTTTATAGTTTTTAACTTCCCTTGATCCATTAAATCTACTAAAGTTCCTAAATCACCTGCATTTCGACTTAGTCTGTCAGGTGCCCAAGTTAAAATTCCGTCGAATTTTTCTTCTCTAATATCAATAAGTAGTTGATTAAAAACAGGTCGTAGGCCTGATGATTTTGCTGAATGACTTTCTTGTCTAATTTCTTTGATAAATAATTCATCCCTTTCAGCCATTAATTTCATTTCTTTGATTTGAGAGTCAATTGACATGGCTTGACGCTCGTCAGATTCAGTTGATTTACGAGCATAAAGACAATATTTTATTTGTTCTATTTCATGTATCTTTCCATCATTTTTATTTTCCATTCTACAAGGACGATACCGCGAGTTTTATTGAAGTCTAGGAGATGATTTTTAGTATTCGAATAATCTTTTTACTCGTAAAGAAAAACCTATCAATATATTTTTTATCTTTTGAAAGTAAATACCAATAAAAATATTTTTCTAGTCGTTTTATAAGAGTTGTTAGTTTTTGTTTATCCTCATTTTTCATGGGGATAAGGTACCGCAAGGTTTTTAAAAGTCTAGACTGTGGATAATTTTAAGTAAGGTGACAACTTTTCTCTTAAGAGTTTTTCGTTTATTCGATCTTCTTTTTTGATTGGAATAAAAGGGATATCTAAATTTTTAGCATTATTTTCGGCGATGGCATCCCTATTTATTCTATTGTCTTGAAAATGTGATTTTCCATTTAGCTCAATAAGCACTAATGGCTCAAAATTTTTATCAAAAATGGCATAATCATAAATTATTTTTTTGAGTTCGTAATATAAGTTATCGTGGTCTAGATATCCGACTTTAACATCAGCTATGTCACACAGGTGGACTTGTGGAATGACTATAAAATTATTACCAACGGCATTAACCAATGTTTTATACATTTCTGATTCATCATATCGAATAAATTTTCTTCTACTTATTAATTTCTTTTTGATGGCCAAATTTAAGTATCCATCTTTTATTTCATAAAATCGTTTCTCTAAATTGGAATACTTAACAAATTGAAAAATTACTACAACTGAAAGAACTATTACTATAGTCCATAAAGTGATCGTCATACCTTAATATTATTACAAATACCCTCCGATTTCTCAGGGGGTATTTAATAGTTGTTTAATATTATTTGACTTCCTGCATGTAGACATCCATCAGTTTCCCTGACCATTTTTCATAAGTTTGGTATTGGCCATCTGTACCCTTAGCTGAATACATATACTTAGCCATTTCGGCGACACCTTCATTAGAAAGTTCGGCACATTCGGTCATGGCTAGTTTTGGACATTCGGATTTTAGCCTAGCGACATATTCGTCATAAATTTCTTGATATCCTTTGATGATAGCTGCCGTTGGGGTTTCTTCTGAGGTTTGCTCTTGTGTATTACTTTGTTTATTTTGGTTTATAGATTCTTTACCTCCGCCCATATTACTGATTACAACTATCAGGATAATTATTAAAATACCGGTTAAAAATTTATGCTTCAAAAACCAGTTTCTTTGATCTGAATGGCAGTGAGGGCATTTTTTAGCTTTGTCATCAATTTCTTTCTGACAACTTTTACATTTTTTCATCTGTTTTTATTTAATTATTAATTGACACAATGCTAACTGAAACTTAGCAGGAAGTCAAGGCTAAAACGTGCCTATTTGCTAAGTTTGAATTAGTAGAGTTTGTACCCGTTTAACCATACCCTTGGGGTATGAGAAAAAATGCTAAATTAACCAAAACTATTTGTAAAAGAATTAAAAAATATCGACATACTATTGGTATGACCCAAGAAGACTTAGCTGAAAAAGTTGGAGTTAGTCGCGTTTATATCGGTTATGTGGAACAGGGTAGAAATTCCCCGTCGCTAGAAATATTAGAAAAAATCGCTAAATCTTTAAAGGTAAGAATTGGTGACTTAATCGAATAACTAAAAAACCATATCTAATAATCCAGCAGTAAATGGTTTAGAAGGATCATACCAGTCCCCAGTAATATTGTTGTAAGCCATATGTGGACGTTCTACTACACGCTTATTAGGATCTGATTTCTCATGATAACAATCGGTTCCGATAATTTTGTTAATCACTAGACTAAAGGCATCGGCTAAATCATCGTGTTTTTCGACTCCAAAATTAACAATTTGGTCAATTAGTTCTTCGGCTCCGTGTCTGGGGAACAAAATTTTTCCAGTTTCTATATAGCCTGATGTCAAACACAAACGGCTTCTTTTATCTAGTTTGGAAACAGAGACTCCTTCAATTAAAATTTTTTCAACGGAAAGTTGCTGGACTAATGATTCCTGGTAACCAACCGATTCGGAATAAAACTTGACGGAGGGGTAACCTCTGCGATTAATTATGTCTTGTAACTCTTTAACCTTATCTTTAGTTTGAGTAAAATTTAACCTCATATTTACTATATTTGGCAGAATATAGGCACGAAAATCATCACCATAACCATAGACATAAACTGGTACCATGGCAGTAAAATCAGCCGTAGTTTTTTCTGAAATGGCTAAATCTAGGCCGACAGTGATTAATCTTGGTCGGAGATTCTCTTCCTTTTGTAACTCGTCTAAATCATAATATTTAATCCAATCTCTATGAACCACCTGATTACCGTCGGCAACTATATGAAGAAGATATTCTCTTTCGAAAGTGACTCGGTCGGGAACTTTTAATTTAAGTTCTTTGATCTCATTTTTGGTAGGAAATTTATCCGGCCAAAGATGATTTCCAAAATCATCAACTAAAGGAAATTCATCGTGAGTACCGTCCATTGTTTTTTCAACCAACATTAAATCTTTAATTCTCATTATTAGTGAATCCTCATGAAGTAAGTTACCAATAAGAATTATTTTGGTGTTTCTATCCCCCAAAGGAACAACGTCACCCATAAACCAATTAAAGTTTTTATCTCTGTTTTCTTTGAATTTAACACTGGAAAGGTCTTCGATGTCATCGCAAATAATTAAATCAGGGCGGTATTGATGATGTCTTAGGCCACGGATGCTTTCGCCGGCTGATAAAGCAGTGATTCTGGCCTTAAATTTAGGAATTGATAAAGTATTAGACCGCCAATCAGACGAATTACTAAAAGGACCGAAATCCTTAATTAACAGTTCGTTGGTTTCAAGTTCACTTTTTATATTTTTCAATATTTGCCGGCTTTGATTTTGAGTCTGACCAATAATGACAATATATTTTTTGGAATGACGACCGATTATTGACCAGATTGGATCAGAAAGAGAAACGATAGTCGACTTAGCCGACCCTCTGAAGGAAATTATTGAAGAAAGTTTAATGTTTTCATCTTCGGTTATTTCGAAAATCCTTCTCTGAAAATCAGCTGTCTTATATTGGACATAGTGGCTAAAATAGGTATGGAAAAACCAATAATGACTCTGTCGACAAGTTTCCTTTCGAGCTTGCTGGTCGGACATTAAGGTTTCAAATATTTTATTTTGATTGCTTGGTAGTTTCATTTTTATCCTCGCTTTGAGATGGCAAAATAGTAGCCATTTCTAATGCCTTTTTAACTAATTGCTGCTGATCTGGGGTTAATGGTTCGTCTTTATCAACTACTCCGGGTGATATTTGAAGTTTAGTAGTGTCATAGTTGGGATTCCTGTTTTTTAACCAAAAAATTAGGGCGGTCATATTGCCGTCTTTAATGGCGGATATAAGTTGGCTCTCAGCAAGATCGTTTACTAGAGACACTCCTTCTTTAATAGCCTGATCAACTTTCGCTTGAAAACTTTTATTTTGTTGCCGCCATCGATAATAACTGGCACGACTAACGCCTATCTTTTGACAGGCTACCTGAATTATTGGGGTGGTTTTTAACTGCTCCACTAACAGTTGTTTGTCTTTATTAGATTTCATAGTTTTTTCATCCTTTGATAACGATTAACGATTGTTTGGCAATACTCTGGATCGAGCTCAATCCCTAAACATTTTCTTCTGGTCTGCTCGGCAGCTAATAAAGTGGTTCCCGAACCCAAAAAACCATCGAAAACGTAGTCTCCAATTTGACTACTATTTAGAATTAAATGTCTAATTAAAGGAATAGGCTTCATAGTTGGATGTAGTTTACTTTTTTGAGGTTTGGGAAAGAAAAGTATGGTTTTATCTTTGCTTTTATAGAATTTATGAGTACCAAACCAGCCGTAAGCTATCAATTCATGCTGAATTAAATAGTCCATTCGTCCCAAGACTGCATGGT
>JAQVSI010000020.1 GCA_028700625.1 Candidatus Shapirobacteria bacterium | reverse complement strand
ATGTTGAAGTGGCAAAAAATATGGGGATGAAAGCTTTTCAATTTACAACAACAGAAAAACTTAGAATTGATTTAGAAGATTATTTAAACTAATTTATCAAAACTATAAAAATGCTGTAAAATATGGTTATTATGATAAATAAAAATTGGAAAACTGTTTTAGTTGATTTAGAAAACAAATTAGCAGAGTTTTTTACTAAAAAAATACCTGAATTACCAAAAAAGGTAAAAGAATTTATCGTTAAATACCTACCTCACTTAACAATTTTGACTATTATTTTAGCCATATTAGGAATAATTTTAGGAGCAGCAACCACCCCTTTTGCTTTTTTAAGTGGAGTTAAAATTGGAATTGGACAAATTATTTCACTTTTTTTTGCGATAGTTTCGATTGTTTTTGAAATAAAAGCAGTTAAGGGATTATTTAAAAGAGAAATGAATTCTTGGAAGTTGCTTTTTTATGTTTCTTTAATCGGGGCAATTTCAAATTTATTGAGAATTGATATTGGCGGGTTAATACTTGGAACAGGAATTTCTTGGTATATATTATTTCAAATTAGAGGCTGTTACAAAAATTAACGAGTGATAGTAAAAGATTCTACTTCTTCTTTTAATTTTTTAGCTTCAAGATTGTTATTAAAATAATCCCTAACTGGAGAAATTAACTTATCTAAGTAAGCAGCTAAATTATCTTTTAAATCTAAAGGATAGATTTCCCCTTTTTGATAGGCTGATTCTAATTCATTATAAGAATTAAAGTTAATATTTCCACCAAATTTTTCTTCTCTTTTAATCTCAACTTGAGAGTACTTAGCAAAAACAATGTATTTAAAATACTCTAGAACTGGATTAATTAAAATATCGTTTGGCGGACAATAAGCTTTTTTAATTTTGTCATAAATTTCTTCTTTAGAATCAGTCATAAAAATAGCTGATTCTGGTTTCGATTTAGACATTTTTAAAGCAATTGTTTGATCTTCTTTTGAATCAGTAGATTTAATTTTATCAACTGGTGGTTGCAGGCTAATTAACATGTGATGGTGGACAGCAGCGGGCTTTTTAAGACCCAGTTCATCAGCAATTTGACGAGCAAGCATATTAACTTTTCGTTGATCCATGCCAAGTTGGGCAATATCAATATCTAAACTAAAAATATCGGCAGCTTGCATACAAGGATAGATAATTTGAGCAGCGGAAAGGTTTTCTGATTCATTGCGACCCATGATTTGAGAGCAACGAATCATACGATTAACAGTACTAGCTTTGGCAATTTTTAAAACTAAGAGCCAATAATTGGAATCTTTAACTAAATCTGAGGAACGAATAATTTCCACTTTAGAAATATCAAGACCACAAGCTTTCCAAACTTCAATAAAATATTGACCAGTTTTTTCAATTTTACTCATATCTCCGCCAATTTTATTATTGGCATAAGCATGCCAATCGGCAACTAAAAGTTTAAATCTGATACCGGCTTGAAGAAGTTTTTGAATGTTTATAGCTCTAATTAAACCTTGAGCAATATGAATTTTGCCAGATGGTTCAAACCCATCATAAGCAATTAATTCTTGACCTGTTTTTAATTTGGCTTCAATTTCTTCAAGACCAATAACTTCTTCACCAACTTCCTGGATTAGTTTTAGTTTTTTTTGGATGTCCATGAGAGTATTATAGCTTAGATGTGATATATTCGGCTATGAAAATGTTGATACATGCTTGTTGTGCGGATTGTTTGTTGAAAATGGTGGAATCTATTAAAGAAGAAAATAAATTTGAAGAAATTCAAGTTTATTATTACAACCCGAACATTCATCCTAGATCGGAATATCAATCGAGATTAAAAGCAATGCAATTGATGATTGGTGAATTAAAAATGGTAATTCCAGATTGGAAACCAAGTGAATGGTTTGGATCTATGAAACCCACCCTACCCTCCCTTGAAAAGGGAGGGCTTAAAAAGTCTGAGAGGTGTCCAAAATGTTGGGAATTGAGGTTGAAAGAAACGGCAAAGTTTGCTAAAGAAAATGGTTTTGATAGTTTTAGTTCGACTTTATTAACTAGTGAATATCAAAATTCGGAAAAAATTCAAAAAATTGGAAAAATAATAGGTAAAAAATATAATATCCATTTTTTAATTCCTAAGAATATTTGTAAAAAATTAGAAACTAAGGGTTTTTACAAACAAGTTTTTTGCGGGTGTTGCTATTCTCTGATTGAGAGATTTGAGGAAAAGTTTAGGGGCTGAAGACGATATTTTAAATCTGACCTTAACCAATAATTTGTCTTTTCATCATTTTTAATTACATTAATATAATTAACTAAAAGATTGGGGAAGAATTTGGCATATAAAATAGGGTCATTTTTGTAAGCCAAGCCGCCAAGATAAATTAAAGCTGGAGGATTATTCTCTAATAAAGTTGATCTTTCTTTTTGGTATTCTGGAACTTCTTGATACCAAGGATACCAATAAGTAAAACTATCGAAAGGTTGTCTTTGAGAAAAAAAATAAAAATCTGGATCGTGAGGATAGATAAGAATTTTTTCGTCAGCTTTAGTTAATTTGTTGATATCTTCTCCTATTCTTTGACGATAACTCCAAAAAACATCATAATTGTAAGCTGGATTTAAAGATTGTTTAAAAATTGGGGAAAAATCGTAAGTTGCAGTTATAAAACAAATCAAAATTAAAATACCTATTATTATTTTGATAAAAATTTTATGAGAATAATAAAAGAGACTCAATAAACAAATGAAAGAGAAAAGAAGTAAAGGATAAGAACCAAAATTAAACAATGATCCTGGATTAACTTTAACTTGTCGAGACATGAGCGATAAAAATAAAATTAAAAAAGAAATTTTATAAACTAATTTTGATTTAAAAAAAATGAAAAATGAAAAGATTAATAAGGCTAAATTGAGAATAAATTGATAAATTTGAGTAGTAGTAAAAAAATGAGTTAATAAATAAATTTCATTTTTTGAAAAATCAAGAATATTTTGAATAAACATCGAATTATTGCCTACTTGTTCAGGAAAATTATGAGAATAAACAGTGGAATTAAACCAAACAGCTTGTTTTAGAAAATCGACTAATTGATTTGAAATAGCCAAAAAAACTAATGGAATTAGATTGATAATAAAAGCGAAAAGAAATATTTTTAATTTTTTGTTTGATGGAGACAGTAAAATAGGAATTAAGATTAAAAGGGCAAAAAGTGGTTGAGTCCAAGCGGCTAGAGAAGCAAAGATTATTAATAAAATTCGACTATATAGATTTAATTTTTGTTTGTCGATAAAAACTGGAATTAAAATCCAAAAAATGGCACTAATTAAAAGTCCGGTAAAAGTTTCACTTAAAAAAAGATTGCCATGATACAAACTTAAAATTAAGCTTAAAAAAAGAATCCAAAAGGAAAACATTATTTTAAAGGCGGGTTTTTTGAGGGTAAAAAAAGTGGAGACAAAAACTAAAATGTAGAAAAGAGCCAAAACAAAATGAAAATTTGTAATAGCTTTGGCAAAAGGCAAAATTACCCAAATTGGAGAAAACAAATAGGCCCAATAAAAAGGGAAAGGAAAATGGGTGGCAAAAATATCGGTATATAATTTTTGACCTTGAGTCATTAAATAAACAGCGGAAATATGATCCATTTCGTCAAAATTAGTCATAAAAGATCTGACTAAATAAAAAACTACAATAAAAATAAGTAGAGAAAAGAAAAAGAAAACCCAGGAAAATTTAATTTTTTTAAATAGATTCATAACTAATATTATAAAGTTTATTTTGACTACAATAACTAGTTAATTTGCTAAACTAGACTAGTGAAAATAAAAGTTAAAATTGGCTTTTTAATAATTGGATTGGCTTTGTTGTTGTGGTCTCGATTTTACAATTTACAAACTAGTGCCAGATTTGTTTGGGATGAATCAAGTGACATGGTTAGAATGCAAGAACTTTACAAAAATCCCCGATTAACAATGATTGGACCAATTTCAGAAGACAATGTTAAGGTTTTTGGATCTCTAACTTACTATTTAACCTTACCTTTTGTAATTGCTTTTGATTTCAGTCCAGTTAGTGCGGCTTATGCCACAGCATTCTTTGGAATATTAACAGTAATTCTACTAATTTTAGTTTTAAAAAAAAATAAATTATCAATTTCTTCAGTAGTTGTTTTTATTCTTTTATTAACTAGTTATCCCTTGCTTCAAGCTGCTAGATGGGCTTGGAATCCTCATTTTGTCCCTTTTTGGCAAGCTTTGGGATTATTTAGTTTTTTGACTTGGGGAAATATTGGAATATTTTTATCGGGATTATTTTTTGGGTTAACAATTCATCATCATTATTATGCCTTGTTTGTGGCTTTGGGATTTATATTGATTGTGGCTTGGAAGAGAGAAAAACGATTTAAAAAAATATTTTTATATTTATTAGGTTTAATGATTGCTATTTCCCCTTTTATTTTGTTTGACCTAACTCACCCTCCAGGATTATTTATCTCTCGAATGATTGCTTTTGGTCAAATATCAAGTCGGGTTGGGTCTTTTAATTTGGCAACTGTTTTTAATAATTTAATAAATATTCCTCTTAAATTTACAAATTATTTAAGTGGATCTAGTTTAGTATTTGGAATAATTCTTTTGGTTTTGAGTATCTTAAACATTTTTCGATTAAAAAAAGATGAAAGTCAAAAATGGATTTTGGTGGTAATGGCTCATTTTTTGGGATTAGCTTTGTTAAGCGGCAGGATTGACGATCATTATCTACTTCCAACTGTAATTTTCTACTATTTATGGATAATTACGAGTTATAAAAAATCATTAATTTCAAAAATACTAATTTATGTTTTAATTATTTCCAACATTATTGCCTTGTCGGGATTAATTTATAGAAATGACTGGACTACTAATATTAAAGCTAGTGAAGAAATTACTAATTATGTAGTTAGTAAATGTCAAAATGATTGTAAAAATTACAATTTGGTAGTTTTAAAAAGCCCAGATATGAACACAAAAGGAAGACGTTATCGAGACTTACTTAAATTAAAAAATATTGAATTGGCTCCAATTGATAGGTATTCTGGACTTGAAGGAGCTTTTTTTATAAGTTACACCGATTGGAATGATCTTAAAAGTGATCCGTCTTATGAAATTGATAATTATAGAAATTTAATTCCAACTGAAATCAAAAATATTGAGAATTCAAAGTGGAAAGTTTATTATTTTGATAATAAATGAAAATTAAAAAAGAAAATATAGCGATAATTTTAGTTTTAATATTGGCATTAGTATTGAGATTTTGGAGATTAGATTTGAATCCGGTTGGATTAATTAGTGATGAAATACATCAATTGGTTAATGCTAAATCTTTAGCACTAACAGGAACAGGAGTAGCGGGAACAGGAGCAGGAATCTTTCAAAATCAACCTTATTGTGATGGAAATTGTGTTTTTGGAGATTTGCCAACTTACCTTTTAGTGCCTTTTGCTTTTTTAAAAACTAGCTTCCCTTTACTTAAAACACCGTTAATATTAGCTTCGGTTTTAATGATTTTTTGGTTTATAAAACTGTTTGAAAATCTGACTAAAAATAAATGGATGGGAATAATGACTGGATTAATGATTACCATAAATCCTTGGGCAATAAATTTTGGGAGAACGGCATATGAAAATGTTTTTGCTTTTATGTTTTACGCTTGGAGTTTTTATTTATTAACAAAAAGAACATTTAAATTTAAAAATCAAATATTGGCAATTTTTTTAGGATTTTTAGCCTCGATGTGTTATTTTGGAGCTAAACCAATTTTTGTGCCGTTAATGCTGGTTGGATTAATTTATGGATTTTGGATGGAGAGAAAAAATTTAAAAAAATATTTAATATTAGGATTATTAGCCATAACATTAATGAGTGGTTATGGTTTAATTTTGAAAAATTCTTACGCTGGAACGAGACTAAAGGAAACTAGTTTAATAAATGAGGAAATAATTACTGAGGTTAATGAAGAGAGAAGAAAATCATTAGAAATACCTCTTTTTAGGGATTTATTTATTAATAAATATACAGTTTTGAGTAAAATTTTATTAGAAAAATATTTTGGCGGATTAGCACCAAACTATTTATTTAATAAAGGTGAAGTTGGCTATGACCACTTTATGATTACAGATCATTCTTTTATGTATTTGATTGATCTGCCAATGATAATTCTAGGATTTTATTCTTTGGTAATAATATCTATTCCATCAACAATTTTTGTTGTATTTATAATTTTGATTTTACCAATTACTTCAGTATTAACCAGTTATGGAGCAACTTATGCTTTAAGAAATGGTCTCATTTATCCTATTTTGGCAGCAATGGCAGGATTGGGAATTTATTTTTTGATTAAAAAAATAAAAATCAAGAAAATAAAAGTTTTAATAGGAATAATTTTATTAATTATTTATTTAGTTTCATTAACAAACTTTTTAATAATGTATTGGTATAGAAATCCATTTGAGAAAAGTGCTGGTTGGTCATTTTTTAGAAGACAAACAGTGAAATATATTAACTTGGTTAAAGAAACGGACCCAAAAATACCGATTGAAGTTATAACCCAAGACCGAGTGGAAACGATTTATGAATATGCTATATTTTCTGGAAAAATTAATGACAAAAATTTTATAGAAAAAATGAACGAAACTATAAAAAATAAAAGTTATGAAATAGATGGAATTAAGTTTTCTAAGCTTTGTCCAAAAATAATTGAGAAAGATAAAGTTTATTTAATGAGCGCTGCTTTTGCTTGTATTAAAGAACCAAATAATTTAGTGAGGATTTCTGAAATTAGAGATGCTGGGGCTCGATTCATGATCCCAAATGATGTTTTATGTAAAGATATTAAACTGCCACAATATCCATATCCCAGAAAAATTGAAGAATTTAAAATTGAAAATATGGATCGAGAAACTTTTTGTAAAACTTGGATTAGTCAACCGTTTTAATTTCCGTAATTTACCATTAATATTTGATAAATATTTTCAGGTGTTATTTGATTAAAATCTGTTTTATCTTTTATTTCATCTAGTTTATATATAAGATAATTATCTTTAGTCATAAATTGACCTGTCGGACAAACAAATCGATTATTGTCACAAAAAGCAAAAGGTTGACCATTATCATCGATTCTGTTTTGGTAATAAAACAAATAAAAAATAGGCAGAGAAACCATGTTGGAATTTTTGTATCCAAATATATTTATATTCTCTTTAATTTGTGATTCTAATTCTTTTTTTATAGAAAAAATAGTTTTTGCTTGACTTGGATTTTGTTTTATTTGCTTGAAAGCAAAAGATGAAGCAAGAATTATTATTAAAGATAATAAGATAACGCCTACACTTTTTTTAAAAGAATAAATATTAATTAAAATCCATGAGCTTATTAAAATAATGGAACCATAAAAAGCAATTAAATATTCGTTTGACCTGGGACCTTTGTAATATCTTAATAAAAAGACTTGTATTAATAAAGAAAAAACAATAGTTAACCAAAAATTATCTATTTTTTCTTTTTTCTTTAATATTATAAAGAGAGTAATTAATCCTAAAATTAACCATAAATAGCCGATATTGGGAATACCTGTGGTTACATAACCAAACAATTTTGGCCAAAAATCACGTAACTCCGTCAACCATCTTACAGGTACATAAAATTTTTTAACACCAACCGTGTAATATTCAATTAAACTTTTTATCCAAACCAAATTTCGATTTATATCGAAATATATTATTGGCAGAAAAGATATAAATAATCCAATAAAAGCAAAAAAGGCTAATTTAATTCTTTTAAATAAAGAAAAATTGTTTATTAAAACAATTAATAAAAGAAAAGATAATAAACCCAATGATTGAAAATGAAAATTAATAGAAATTCCGATAAAAAAACTTAAAAGTATAATCCAAACTATTTTTTCTTCTTTAAAAAATTTAGCGGTAAAAAATAATACTAAAGCGGAACTAAAACCAATAATTACAGTGTTTAACATGTCTGAAGAACTATTTACTAAGGCTGGACTAAAAGCAGCAATTAAACCAGTAATTATCATACCCTTTTTACCTGATATAATTTCTCCTATTTTGGCATATAAAAAGACACTAATAATTGACATTAAAGTAAAACCAATCCAAGGACCAGCTGAAAATGGAATTACTTTACTAAAAAACATTACAAAGTAGTAATACCAAGGACCAAAATTAAAAGGACCAGCTGAAGAAGGAGGACCTATTGGTGGAAAAAAACTAGTTCTATTGGCATATAGAGCAATGACAGCATCTCTACATTGATCTTGGTTTAAGACCAATCTGTCCTGGTAAAAAGCAAATCTTAAAATTGCAGCTATTAAGATAATTAATATTAACCATTTGTTTTTTAATAGTTTCTTTTTAAAACTCATAAAAGTATTATAAACTTAATAATTGATGAAAAATAAAAAAATAATATTTATCATTAGTTTAGTAGTATTGACTGCTTTATATTTGTTTTTAAGACTTTATAAATTTGAAGAAAAAACTACTTACCATTTAGACCAAGGATTGCATTTGTTGGAAACTTACCAAATGGTAGAAGATAAAAAGATTAGGTTAATTGGACCAATGGTAAGTTCTAAAACATTTATGGACAGGGGTTTTTTTATTGGACCGCAATATTATTATGTTTTGGCGGGTTTAGGGATATTAACAAAATGGAACCCTATTTCAATTGATGTAATCTTATTATTAATAGAATTAGTATTTATTTTATATTTTGTAAATTGGACTAGAAAAAAATATGGAATTGTTGAGGCTTTAATGGTATTTAGTATCTTTACTTTTTCGAGATATTTTATAATTCATAGTCGTTTTTTTTGGAATCCACATTTTTTACTGCCGCTGGGAGTATTGGCAATAATTTTTTTGGATAAATATATTCAAAAAAGTAAAATTAAGTACTTAGCTTTTTTTGGAATTTTATGGGGAATGGCTTTTGGTTTTCATTATTCGGCTGTTTTTTGGGCTCTTCCTTTGTTTATTGTTTTACTAATAAATAAAAAACTGTGGAAGTGGCAAAATTTAACGGTCCCAATATTTTTTATATTGGGTAATTTGCCGTGGTTTGTTTTTGAGATAAAACACAATTTTTATAACATAAAAACAATGTGGATGGTGATGACCCAATCTTCTGGTGGTGGAAAAATGGAACCTCATTATTTTATTTATCCTTTGGGGTTTTTTATTTTAGTTGGACTTGCTTGGATGTTAAAAAAAATAAATAAAAATAAACTTTTTGTGGCTTTAATTTTAGTTTTAGGAATAAGTTATTTACAATTAAAATTAATCCATAACCCAATACCCTATGGACATCCAGACGGGTGGAACTATCCAATACAAAAAGAAATAATTAAAAAAATATTAAACGATGGATGTCCAAAAAATTTTAATGTGGCCAGTACCATTAGTAGTGATACTAGATTTTATGATTTAAGGTTTTTGTTGGTGGCCAAAGGATGTAAACCAATGGGAGTAGAAGAATATCCAAATGCAGAAAAATTATTTTTAATTACACCAAATGATAGACCACCAGAAACTGAAAAAGTTTGGGAAGTAACGAGTTTGGGAAAATTTAAAATAGACAGAAGAATAGATATCTCTCCGATAATTATTTTTTATGAACTTGAAAAAATATAATGACTAAGAAAAGAATTATATTTAATATCGGATTAATATTTTTATTGATCGGATCTTTCTTTTTTTTAAGACTTTATAAAATTGAGGAAAGAGTAAATTTTTCGATGGATCAGGGTATATTTTTATTAAAAAGTTGGGATATTTATCAAAATAAAAAAATTACATTAATTGGACCGACTGCTTCCCCAATTGTTCATGGACATCAGTTTTTTCAAGGCCCACTTATTTATTATTCTTTAATTCTGGTAATGCTAATGTCTAATTGGAATGTAATAGTGGCCTC
>JAQVSI010000055.1 GCA_028700625.1 Candidatus Shapirobacteria bacterium | reverse complement strand
CCACCAGCATCACCACGATATCAGCTTTCTCATATGCCTCCTTGTAATCGGTCAGTTTAAAGACCTTGTGATCTTCAATGTTAGGCTCCACTATCAGGAAGTCGGCATTGTTATGCCCCTGCATCACCTTCGTGGCGATATACTTGGCCGGCGATTCACGCAAATCGTCAATATTCTGTTTAAACGCAAGACCCATCAAAGCCACTACCGGTTCACGCCCATGCTCCAGTTCAAACTCTTTTATGGTTGTCTGTGTCTTCTCGGCGCACCAGAAAGCCTTGTAGTTGTTCAGCTCCCGTGCCTTGCCGATAATCTGACTCTCCATTGGGAAGGCCGAAGTTATAAAGTAAGGATCCACCGCGATACAGTGACCACCAACTCCACTACCCGGTTGCAATATATTTACCCTCGGATGCTTGTTGGCCAGTTCAATCAACTCCCACACGTTGATGCCCGCCTTGTCACAAATGATCGATAACTCATTGGCAAAAGCGATTTGCACGTCGCGCGACGAGTTTTCCGTAAGCTTACACATCTCAGCCGTGCGGGTGTTCGTCTTGTGTGATGTACCCTTCACGAAGTTGCTGTAAAATGCGACCGCCTTCTCGGTCGATGCCTGATCAAGACCACCAATCACCCTGTCGTTGTGTACCAGCTCGTAGATGATGTTTCCCGGAAGAACTCTTTCCGGACAATAAGCGATATATATCTTACCCTTCAGTTCCGGACGTTCAGCGAAGATCAGCTCCGCCATCTGCTCCGTGGTACCCACCGGGGAGGTCGATTCAATGATGAACAAATTACCCTCTTTCAGGTAAGGAATCACACTCCGTGTGGCAGCCTCCACATAAGAAATATCCGGCTCATGATTGCCGGTAAATGGTGTAGGTACCACAATCAGGTAGACATCACTCACTTCAGGCTCCAGTTGCGCCCTCAAACCACCGTTGTTTACCACCTTCGCGGCCAGATCAGCCAACCCCGGCTCCACGATGTGAATCTTACCCCGGTTGATGGTCTCAACCACTTTGGGATTCACATCCACCCCAATTACCTCAATTCCGTTGTCTGCAGCAACAATTGCTGTGGGAAGTCCAATGTATCCCAACCCTATGAAACATGCTTTCATAAAAAAATAATATTAAAAATTGATTTTCTATTTTATTTCAACCCATCTGTTGTCTTTCAGGCTTTGAATAGAGACAAAGCACACTAGCTTTTATTTAAATCTATACAAATGTTACATTATTAGTTACATTATTAACTGATCTCATAATATTTTTCTATTCTGTTATATTTAATAATTCTCATTGGATTCCCAACAACAGTACAGTTGTTGGGTATATTTTTATTAACTACCGAGTTGGATCCTATAATAACATTGTCTCCAATTACTATTTCCCCAAAAACAACACTACCAGCACCAATGTATACATCATTACCTATGACTGGAACTAATAAATCACCAAAGTTCTTTCCAATAGTAACATTTTGAGCAATTAAACAGTTATTTCCTATTTTTGTATTAGAATGAATTACAACACCTAGACCTCCATATCCAATTTTAAAGTTTTTACCAATTTCCGCAGATGATGGAATCCAAGTAGCAAATAAGAAACGGTTTAATATTGAAATTATTTTACCAATCTTTATATACCCTTTTTTATAAAAAAAATTACCAAATCTATATAAACTAACAGGAATAGACATCTCTTTATATTATTTTTTTAATCATTGACTTAAATACGTTATAATAATTATCGAAGTTGTATACATTTGTTATTCTATAAAATGACTTGAACTTCATTTGTTTTACAATTTCTGGATTATGATATAAATATTCAATTTTTTCGCTTAAAACATCTATATCCATATTTTCGATAATAAATCCATTTTCCTCATCAACTAAATCATATTCTGTTCCGTCTGCATTCCCTGTAATAATTGGAAGTGAATTTAGCATAGCCTCACAAATTGCTAAGCCTCCCAAACCAGGTAGTACAAATAAATCACAATTACCTAATATCTTAGAAGCCCCCTCATTTAAACGACCAAAATAAATAACAGCTGGATTATTTGCTGAATACTTTTTCAAATTTTCTAAATGAATACCATCACCAATTAAATGTAATCTTATATTATTATATTTAGAATTGAGCTTAAAAATAGAATCAATTAATAATTCTATATTTTTACTTTTTTCAATGGATCCAATAAAGCCAATATTAAAATAATTATCATTAAGATAATCTTTTACGAAATTTTCAACAATTTCATTTAACTTTGAGTTAGTATCAAAAACATTTACCGCAACAAAAATCTTATTGCTGTCAACCCCTCTACTTTCAAAATACTTTCCACCCTTACTACTATATGTGAAAATGGCATTTGATTATTTCTCTATATATTTTTCCCATTTATTTATTATTTTTCTAAACCCAGTATAATTTTTATTTTTTAATTTCCCTAAACTCCACCATATAAACTTTTTATTAAAGATCTTTGAGTATAAGAAAGCGATTGATGA
>JAQVSI010000054.1 GCA_028700625.1 Candidatus Shapirobacteria bacterium | reverse complement strand
AAAAGAAATTTTAAAATTATTAAATTCAACCGATCAATCTCAATTCATTTTTGCTTTATCTATGCAAAATCACTATCCTTTTGAAGATGATCGATTTCCAGATCACAAGATAGAGATAAAAAGCTCGCTTAAAGACATCAACAAAAAGATTCTTCAAACATACACAGAAGGCATAAATTTAACTGATGAATCTTATTTAATTTTAAAAAATGAATTAATTAAAATCAAAAAACCAACCATAGTTGTTTTGTTTGGGGATCATCTACCACTTTTAAATTCTAATCTTGATATTTATAAAAAAACTAATTTTGATATCTATGATCAAACAAAAATGCACTCTACCCCTATAACTGTTTGGGCAAATTTCAAAACTAATCTAAATTTACCTAAAGAAATAAGTCCTTCTTTTTTATCTCTAGAAATCCTTAAATTAGCCAACATTACTCCAAAATATCAATTTGCTTACTTAAATTCAATTAGTTCTTCTAGTAATGTTCTAAGTCAAAGCATTCCTCTTAAATTTAATTCTGACCAACTGAAGAAATACGAACTTGTTCAATATGATCTTTTATTTGGAAAACAATACGGAATAAAGGAATAATTTTATATGCTATATTATTCCATATGAACAAAATAGCAGTTATAGAATTGGCTATATAAGATTGGTAACCACTGCTTGTTTTGCTTATTCTAAAAAAAATTACAATGTCGCCTGACCATTTCCATAAACCACTTGGCTGCAATAATCATGATATAGCCATCTTGCAGTATCCTCTTTATCATTACTATTACTAGACAATATTTTTCCTAAATTAGTCAAAAGCATTGCTTTTGATCTTTCATTCGCCTCATCTACTGTTTTTCCTTTTAATAAAACTTTTACAATCAAATTTGATGGTTCTAGATATAAAGAAGCTATTTTATCTTTTAAGGGATTTGTTGATTCTTTTTTGGAGACTTTAACAACATAATTGTTCATATAACCAACAAAAGCTTCTAATTTATTAAGAATTAAAAACCTTCCCAATACACTTGCCGATTTACAACTCCTAGAAATAATTATAGATTTTTCTAATTTTATAAAATTATCGGAATTATCAATTAAAACCTCATTATCATATCCAGCAATAGAATTTTCTGATCCATGTCCATTTAAAAACAAGATTTTTGGATTATGTTTTTTAATATAACTCAAAAAATTTTTTCTATTAGATTTATCACCTGCTAAATCTAAAACTCTTACATTTTTCTTTTCAGCTTCATCAATTACTAACTTTGACCAATAATATAAATAATTAGTTGCACTATCATGATTCGGTCGAGTTACTAACAGCATTTATCTGTTTATCAATTGATAAATTTTTCCATTAATTAAATCTTGAATAAATTTTTGTTGACTCAAGGCAATCTCTTTTCCAATTTCAGTTTCATTTTCGACTTCCTTCAACAAAGTTTCTTTGTCAAATGTTCCACATCCACCAATCAATAATTCACTGTCTACATCATAATTTTTAATCATTCCTATAACAATTTTTTTTAATTCAGGATTAATTTTTTTCATTTATTTTTTTAAAAAACCTAAATCATTTAATATTTTTAAACCTTTTTTCCCAATTTCAGTATCATTATCTATTTCAATTTTTAAAACATTCCAACTAATTGAAATATCGTCAACCACAACTGCTATATTTTCTCTTACAGAAATAGGTAAATCCACATAAGTACGGCCAAATTTCGACTTCAAATCAATCATAATTAATTATAGCACAAAACATACTTTTTCATTCTGTAGGTAGATTTCAAACACATCAGCGTACTATAATGTCCCTATATGAACAAAATAGCCGTTATTGGAGTGGGTTATATTGGTTTAGTCACCACTGCTTGTTTTGCAGAGTTTGGAAATAAAGTTATTGGAGTCGATATTGATAAACAAAAGATAGATCGTTTGAATAAAGGCATTATTCCAATTTATGAAGAAGGCCTAACTGAATTAGTTAAAAAAAATTATAAATCTGGCTCTCTTTCTTTCACCACCGACATTAACAAAGCTGTTAAAGCTTCCGATCTTATTTTTATTGCTGTCGGCACTCCACCAATGGCCGATGGCAGTGTTAATTTAAAATATGTTAAGGCTGCCGCTGAGTCTATTGGCAAAGTCATGAACGGGTATAAAACTATTATTAATAAATCCACTGTTCCAATTGGCACTGGTGATGTTGTTAAAAGAATTATTACTCAAAATTATAAAGGCAAATTTGATGTTGTTTCTAATCCAGAGTTTCTAAGAGAGGGAAGTGCTGTTTACGATTTTATGAATCCAGACCGAATTATAATTGGTACCAATTCAAAAAAAGCTAGAAAAACCGTCAATAATCTTTACGCTTCTCAAAACTCAACTATTGTTAACACTGATACTAAAACCGCCGAATTAATCAAATATGCATCCAATGCTTTTTTAGCTACTGAAGTTTCTTTTATAAATTCTATTGCCAACATTTGTGAAAAAATTGGTGCTGACGTTACTAAAGTTTCCAAAGGCATGAGACTTGATAACCGAATTA
>JAQVSI010000008.1 GCA_028700625.1 Candidatus Shapirobacteria bacterium | reverse complement strand
AAGTTCCTGATGGTTTAGAACCCGATGTTTCTTTTTCTGATTTGATATTAAAATTTGAATCTGGTGAAGAAAATATTTATTCTTATAAAATTATTTTTGATAAGAATGATGTCGTCACTGGATTTGAAAAAAATGTATAATTAATTTATAAAATAGTTAACTAAAAAGCGTTGTAACCAAAAATAACGCTATATGGCTAATAAATACACGGCAGAGCAATTAAAATTAACAGCTCCTTCAGGTGGTTTTCAAACTGGTGGTTGGTATCAAGGTCGTCAATATTGGAATGGAACTTTTTCAGATCCGGGCGTTGAACACCCAGAAAGTAATTCAGCAACAGCGGGTAAAACTGTTTCTAGTGAAGTAAATGCCGCTTCTGCAAAAGCTCAAGGAGTTTCTGTTGATGATTTCAATTCGTATTTAAACAATTTAAGTGTTAAAAATCTTCAACCAGCGACCTCAGTCTCTTATACTACAAATCCAAACAATGACTATGTTAGCGGATTAAATGAAGAAGTTTTAAAAGCAAAAACCGCACTGGATCAAAACTTAGCTACTCAAAGAGCTGAAACCCAAGCAAAATTAGAAATTGCAAAAAAAACTGAAGCTGATGCTTTAAAAAATGTTGAACAATTAACGACTCCTTTTAGAGCCGACTTAGAGACAAGTAAAGGCGCTGAATTAGGAGTCCCTGATGTTTTGGCTAGTCAAAAAAGTTTATTGGATGAATTAGATACACTTTTAACCGAAGGTAACGCTTTAATAAAACAACAACAAGAAGTTACTGGTCTTTCTGCAATAAGAAACCCAAGGATTCAAAAAACAATGAGTGATATTTCGGCTCGAGCCGGTGTTATAAATGCTGTTGTTGCTCTTCAAAATACTTACTTAGCCAATGCTTATACTTCCATAGATAGAAGTGTTACTGCTATTACTAATGACCGAAAGGATCAGTTAAATTACTACAGTACAGTTCTTGATTTGGCTAATAGAGATATTATTTCTTTAACTTCTGAAGATAGAAAATTAGCTGATTCTCAGACAAAAATATTGGAGAATGAATTAAATCAAGCCCAAACAACTTCAAATTACATTAAAGGTTTAATGGTAAATCCTGATACTGCGATGGCTTTGGCACAATCTGGGGTTACTTTAAATGATAGTGTTGAAACTATTAATTCTAAATTGGCTGAGTATCAATATTCAAAAGAAGTTAAGGATGAGGCTAATAAATTGACTACTGCTGGCGGTGTTTGGGTATCTAGTCCCTCTGGTATTCCCGCTGATCAACTAAAATCATTTGTTGATAGTAAAGGAAAGGTTTATTATTATAAAATGCCTTCAAGTAAAACTGGAACAGGTGGGGGAAATGCTAGTGTTGTAACTATTGAGTCTTTTAACAACGATGCAAAAACCGTTGATTGGTCTCAAGAGCAAGACTCTGAGGGAAATACCGTCAATATTAGCCCTTTCATGAAGTTGGTTATCAATTATGCCAAAAAAATGACTTTAGACGAAATTTATAAGGCTTATAAATCTAGTAGTTTAGGTCAAGCTTATGGAGATCCAACTGAAAATTATGACATGATAAAGGCTCTCTATAACCAAGCAAAGGGGTTATAAAATGGGATCATATCTAAAATATTTACCGACAATTACAGGAAATTATAGTTCCAGTTCTAATGGAGATAAAAAAAATAACACTTCGTCAGGAAATTTTAAAAAATATGCTGATATTGTTACTAAATTTCAACCTGCTCCTACACTTCCAATAACAACCCCCTCACCTGCATTAGAAAATTCAAAACCAAATCAATCTTTTGATTATCTTAGTTCAATTAAAGAAAGTTTAGCTCAAGGTTTCCCTGAGACAGTAAATGCAGTAAAGGGAATAACTGCTCCAACTAATTTTAAAAATATTTTATCCGATACTTGGAACGCAATTAAAGATCCGGCGATAAATTATTTTAATCAGATTAAGGCCTCTACTCAGATGGATAAACAAACTCCCAAAGCTGAGGTTGTGGCTCAAAGTTTAAAAAATGTTGTTGGGGCTGCTAGTGTTATTTTTACTCCAATAAACGCCGCAATGGCGGCAGGAAATGATATTCCAGTAATTTCTTTTTTGACAAGATTGCTTTCTGTTCCATTTGTCACAATCGGAGAAGCTACAAGAATTGATTCTGATATGTTGATGGATCAACTACCTTTATCTCAAAAAGACAAAGAAACTTTAAAACCAGCAGTAGGAGACACGCTTGCCCTTATTTCTCAAATTGCTATGGGAAAATTAATTGATATTGAGGCTAAAAAAGTTAAGCCAGTTATCCAAAAACTCGGACAAGATACTTTCACTAAATTAACAAAGGATATAACGACTGAATATAAAATACCCGAAACTATCAGTATAAATAAGGATGTCGTCAAAAGATTTTTTATTAATGATAAAGAACTTGATCCAAATATTAGAAAGGCTTTAATTGATTTAGATATACCTCAATCACAACTTAAAACTGCTGTAACTCAAGGGGTAACAATCGATCTTCCATGGCAAAAAATAATTAAAATAAATGATAAACCTTATTGGGGAAAAGTAAAAAGTATTTTTAATGTCCCAAGCAATGAAATTTCTAGTATCACTAACCTAGAGAAACCGACTGTTGGGGTGAAAATTTCAGGGGCTTTGCCTGAGGGGAAAATAACTCCAGCAACGCCAGTTATTTTACCAAAAGAAACTATAAGCAAAATTAGGGGAGAACCTTTAATACCAAAAACTTTAGAAAATTATTCACCTTCATTAGTAACCATAAAAAATTCGTCTGGTGGAAATGATGTCTATGTGGCAACGCCTGACTTAATAAATAAATTAAAAGTAATTGACAGTTCTTCAGATGCAACAAAATATGGTTTTCACTTAAACGCTCCGGGTACTTCTGGTGATTTACAAGGAAATATAGATAGGTTTACTAAACAAGGGTATGTTTACAAAGGCGAATTTAACCCAAGCTTATTGCCACCAGAATTATCTAAAATTGCTGATTTGAACAGATCTTTTAGTGAATCAAATACTAAAAAAATAAGTTCTGATACTTTGGCAGGAAGTAGAGAAGATCAAAGGATTGATACTCCTCAAAATATTGATATTGTCAAAAGCCATAATAAAGATGTTATTCTCGAAAATCCAACTGCGGAAACTCAAGTGATTATTAGTCGCGCTGGAACTGAGGAGATTAAGCCCGGCGATCATGTCGTTTTTGGTGAGAAAGGAGCAGAAAGATATTTAGCTCAAAGAGAAAATAGTAAAATTTTCACCAAATCCGTTCCCTTAAAAGATTTGGTGAGGTCAAATGGTGTTGGATCTGAAGTTATTTATTCTCCAAAAGAAAAAATAACTCCAAAAATTTCACCAACAACTCAAGCCTCTATTGAGAATGTAAAAACGATAAAAGATGTTCAAACTTCTTTGAAAAATATCAAAAATGAATTTGATAGTTTAAAAACTGAGGCTGAGGGAATTGCTACTGTTGCTCAAGAGCAAAGAACGGGTTTAAATACGGCTAATATTGCTAAATTGAAAAGAATTTATAAAAGAAGTCAAAAATTTCAAGAAGGTGATATTGAAACTATTAGGTCTAGCAATACTGGTCCACTTTTAGATAAAGTTTTGGAAGATGTGATGATTAAATATCCTGAAATGGATGAGCAAGAGGCTTTTGATTTTGCTATAAATTTACCCAACAAATCTCTTGAGTCTATTAAAAGATCTCCTGAAATTAAAAAATTAGTTGATAAACAAAAAGTCTTAAATAAATATTTAGATTCTTTGACTGAGAAACAAAAACTTTTAAAATTAAATCAAGAAAATGAGGCTTATCAAGAGTGGCAGGATGTTTTGGCTTCACAAGAGCAATTAGAAAAAACTATTGGAGTTCCGCGATCTCAATTACCAGTCGGTGAAGGTGCTGAAAAAGTTAGTAAATTGGAAGCTCGTGTTAAAAATACTTTAGACAATATTAATCAAGAAACCATCGATAAATTGGGACTTTCCACTTATAACGAACTTAGTAAAAAAGAAAATATTGCCGCGGCGGCTAAATATGCTCTTGAAAATCCTGATGATGCGATAAAAGTTTTAAGTGGTGAAATGGAAGCGCCAAAAGGTATTCTCCGAAATGCAATTTATGTGGCGATGCAAAATCAGGCGATTGGAAATGTTGATTTAGCAATGAAATTGGCTTCTATTACTTCAACTCGTCTCGGTCAAGAAATTGGAATTTTAACCGAAATTGATCCCAACTCTCCTGTAAAAGCAATCAGTGATATTATTAAAATAAGAGAAGAGACTTTTAAAAAGAAGTATCCCGGTCAATCTACAAAGCAGGTTAAGGATAAAATTGTGAAAGATATTAAAAATGAAGTTAAAAAACCATCAAAATATGATTGGGAAAGTTTTATTAATTCAATTAAGTGTTAATTATGGCTAACAAATGGTGTTTATTAAAAGAATATGTAGACAGATTTAAAAGAGGGTTAACTAGTGGTGAAATTGATCCTGATAAATTAGCCAGTATGACAAGTTCAGCTAGACATACTTTTTTGGCGAAATTTGTCGGTGAAGAAAATGCCGCGCAAGTTAACTCATTGTTTGAAAGCAAATTACTTCTAAAAAATCAAAAGGCTGGATATATAAGTTGGGCTAAAAAGGTTGGGGGAATGACGGCAGAAACTAGAAGAGATATGATTTCAAAAATAGAAAGGTTAGAAAATGTTTTAAACCCAGTAGAAGAAGAGGCTTTTTTACAAGATTTAGCCTCAACAAAGTTAGGTATAAATATAACAGTTGAGGAGGCAAAAAGAATAAGTGAATTATCAGGTAGAGCGGCGGAACTTGAAAAAACTATTGATAAAAATGGAAAATTTTCAAGCGAAGAAAGAAGATTGGAGTATGGGGCAAATAAAGTTGCTTTAGAAAATTATGTAAACGAATTGAAATTAAGATCAAGAGCTATTTCTTTTAAAGATCAGCCGTTTAAAAAAATGATAGATGTTTTTACCTCTATCCCCGGTATTATGAAATCAACGGTTGCTTCTTTCGATAATAGTTTTTGGGGTAGACAAGGAATAAAAACTCTTTTAGATACGAGAACATCACCAATTTGGTTTAAAGACTTTTTAAAATCTTGGCCAGACATGGGAAAACAAATTCTTTCAAAGGGAAGTTGGTGGAAATCCGGGGATGATGCTGTTATGGACAGTATAAAAGCTGACATTTATTCTCGTCCAAACGCACTTTTAGGAAAATACCGAATTGGAAAATATGGATTAGATGTTTTATCGGAAGAGGCTTACCCCTCTTCTTTCCCAGAAAAAATCCCTTTATTTGGAAGATTATTCAAAGCCTCTGAGGTTATATATAATGGTGGCGCTTTAAGGTTGAGGGCAGATTTAGCAGATAGATTAATCAAAAAAGCTGAGTTGAATGGAGTAAACACTTTAAATTCTGATGAGGCTGTTGCTTTAGGTCATTTAATTGGCTCTTTGACAGGTCGTGGAAGTTGGGGAAAAGGTGATGTTTTGGCAAAAGAAGCCAATGTCTTATTATTTTCAGTTAAATTTTTAAAAGCAAATATTGACACTCTGACAGTTCATCTTTTTGATTCAAAAGTTAGAAGGAGTAATTTTGCTCGTAAAGAAGCAGCAAAAAATCTTTTAAGTATTATTTTGACTGTTGCCTCTGTTTTAACTGTTGCTAAATTGTTAAACAAGGAAAGTGTTGAACCTGATCCTCATAGTGCAAATTTTGGAAAAATTAAAATTTGGGGAAAATGGGTTGATATCACTGGTGGAATGGCTTCTTTGGTTGTTCTTGCATCTCGACTTACTCCAACACTACATGAAGGAAAGTTAAGTTTTTGGACTAAAAACAGCAAGGGAGAATATGTTGATTTGTTGGCTGGTAAATATGGACAAGATACCGCTTTAGATGTTTTTGATCAATTTTGGCAAGGTAAATTGTCCCCAATATTGGGAATTGTTAGAGACCAATGGAAAGGAAAAGATTATCAAGGAAGGACTCCGACAATAGGTACAATTGCTGAAAATCAATTACCAATTTCAATTCAAAATGTAGATCAGTTTAAAAGTGATCCAAATTCCTCTTTTGTTTTAGGATCTTTAATTTTAGATGCTTTAGGTTTTTCGGTTAGTTCTTCTGTTGAAACAAATATAAAAAGTAAAATAATTCCTGAAGATAAGAAGATCTCTAATGAGGATTTTATACAGACAGTTTTAGTGTATGCTCAAGCTTTTGGAACTGATCCTGAAACTGCATTTAATCGTATTTTTACTGGTCAAAAAATTAGAAGAGTAACTAACGGAACGGTAATTGTAGAACGTATGCCATTAAAAGATTCTCAGGATATCAAAAAGAAAGCCAATGCTGATAACCCCCAAATGAAATTAGATCATACTATTCCACTTGAACTTGGTGGATCAAATGACTCAAAAAATCTTAAATTAGTCACTACTTCAGAGTGGTCAAGTTACACTAAAGTTGAAAATGCGTTAGGTAAGGCATTAAAAGAAAACAAGATAAGTAAAAAAGAGGCTCAAGATGAAATTGTAAAATTTAAAAAAATTCAAGACACTACTGCTAGAAAAAATTATGGAGAGTCTTTGATAAAAAAATATAAATAATTAATTCTGTTAGAATATTATTAGTTATGCCTATAATAAAATATAACAAAGATATTTTACCGAAAGTTGATAAATATATCGAAAAAGCTAAAGAAGATCTGACTAAACTGCCAAAAGTAGAGAGTCTTGCTATTGAATTGGGGGTTGTAACAAAAACTATTTATAATTGGGCAAAAGATAGGCGTAAAAAAGAATTTAAACAAAAAATTGAAATGATATTGGCCTTACAATTGGAAAGACTCATTGACGTTGGAATTTTTTCAAAATGTAATCCAGCAATTGTTAAAATGATGCTTGTAAAAAATCATGGCTTTAAATCTGAAGTTATTGATACTAATTTATCAGGTGTAATAGAGAGTAAATTTAATGATAACCAAATCTCAAGAATTGCGGAACGTCTCACCAGAGGCAAAAGAAGCATTGGTGATGCGTCAAGCACAAAATAATTTAATTGATTTTGCTATCGCGACTGATAGCAATTATCAAGACACTTGGTTTCACGAAAGTTTAGCCAATATTCTTCAATGGGCTATGAAAGAAGTTGAAGAAGGTCGAGATGTTCGTCTAATTTTTACAATTCCTCCTCGTCATGGAAAATCAGAAATTTCTACTAAAAAATTTTCATCTTGGGTTTTAGGTCATCATCCCGACTGGCCAATTATTGTGACTTCTTATTCTGCTGATTTGGCAACTAAATTTGGTGAAGAGACTCGTGATATTATGCAATCTGAACAATATCAGGAAATTTTTGATACTAAATTAAGATCTGATGCTAAAGCAAAGGGTTATTGGAAAACCGATAAGGGTGGAAGTTATATGGCGGTTGGTGCTGGAGGTGCTATTACTGGAACTGGTTTAAAAATCGGTATTGTTGATGATATTTTCAAAAATAGGGAAGAGGCTGAATCTAAAACTATTCGTGATTCTCGATGGGATTGGTATAGATCCACTTTTTATACTCGTCAAGAAGGTGCAACGGCTATAATTGTGTTAAATACTCGTTGGCATACTGACGATTTGGTTGGCCGATTATTAAGAGAGCAAAAGAAAAATGAGCTTGAGGGAGCTGAGCATTATGATAAATGGAAACTTATAAATTTTCCGGCTATTGCCACTGAAGATGATGATTTTAGAAAAAAAGGAGATCCTTTATGGCCAGATAAATTCTCATTAGATAAACTTGAGGTTGTTAAAAATACTCTTGGTCCTTATGAATTTTCTGCTCTTTATCAAGGAACTCCAATTACTTCTGAAAGTCAAGAATTTAAAGAAACTTGGTTTAAAACAATAACTCAAGAAAAAGTTGATTTATTAAATACTCGAAAATTTGCTACTATCGATTCTGGTGGAGAAAACGAAGATAATGACAAAACAGGAATAGTTAGAAATTATGTTGATTCTCAAAATTTTTGGTATATAAAAGCGATGGGTGTTCATTTTAACTCTGCTGAAATAGTAGGATTACTTTTCAAACTTCATGAAGAGGGTTTTGAAAAAATAGGAATAGAAACAACTCTTTATACTAAAGCAATAAAACCATTTTTTGATATTGAGTGTCGCAAAAGAAATAAATTCCCAAATATTATTGAATTAAAACATAATGGACGACAAAAAGAAGTAAGGATAAGAGGGTTGATCCCAAGATTTTCTAGTGGATCGATATTTTTTATTGAAGGAGAATGTAATGATTTAATCGATGAGCTGTTACTTTTTCCAAGAGGCGCTCATGATGACGTTCCAGATGCTTTGGCTTATCAAAATGATATTGCTGAAGCTCCTGTTAGTGAAATTCAACGTGCCTTGTTGGCTCATGACAGAGAAAAAAGGAAAGAGCAAATTAAAAGTAAATTTGGTTTATAATAAATTATGGAATCATATATTGATAGATTGAGGGATAATCCTGATTTTTTAGAATATGAAAAATTCGTTATTTCTAAGATTAAGGAATTAGATACTGTAAAAGGTTTAAATAAATTATCAGATAAAGATGCTGGAGAAGAATGTAAAGTTAGAGAGAGAACTAGCGAAAAATTACTAGAAATATTAAGTCCTTTCATTGAAACTTCTGAGAAAAAAGTAGCATCAGAAGAACAGATAAAAGAAGCTAAAAAGAAATTTAAGTTATAAATTAAATAAAATATGCAAGTACATTTAAAAAAATATAAAATATCTTTGTCGGAAACCCCCCAAAGAGATGTTCCTGCCGCGTTGTTAATTTTAAATAAAAAAATGCAAACTTCTTTTATCGATGTGGTCAAAGATAAACAGACTTATGTTTTGCCTGATGGCATGAATTATAAAGAAGTTGAATCTATTTATTTAAGGGTTTTATAATGTCTGAAGGAAGTCGAATTCAAATCCAAACTTTTCTTGAACAGGCAGTTAAAAATGCCCAAAATCCTGATATGAGAGAGTTAATAAAAAAGAAAAGAGAAAAAAGAAAAAAAACTGTTGCTAAAAATTATGGATTATAAATTTGACAAAAAATATTTATTAAACTAATATTAAATTATGAATAACAAACAAAAAGCAAAAAAAATGGGAATTGATTATACAAATATGACTCCTGAAGAGTTAAAAATCGCTATTAAAAATAAAGAAGCCGAGAACGCTGGTTCGGTTGTTCCCCCAGAAGCACCTACTGATTCAACTCCCCCAAAAACTCCAAGTGAAGCACCTGCTGATACTTCAAGTGAAAACATCAAGGAAACTACCAAAAATGAAGAAATTGATTCTAATGTTGCTGTTGTTATGAATGGAAAATTTGAAGTAAGACGATATACTGTTGAAGATCATGGTGAAAATTTCAAAGAATTAGCTGAAGAATTTGCTTCTAAAAAAGATTATCAAGTCAAATTGATAAGAGAATAATTTCTTTAACAATTTGAAAAGCGTTGTAAAACTTGACCGTTGGGTTAAGGGGAGTTGCCTACAACGCTTTCTCCCTTTAACTTAACTGTCAATTTGGCAGTTATTTTGTTTATTTATTTCCCCAAAGGGGAAAAAAAGGAGTCCTATGGACAACGAAAACGACAAAAACCTCGAGATCTCTGCCGAGGAGCTTAAAGCTGATGAAGAGATACAGAAAGGAGTTACTGACGAAGAACTCGGTAATAAGGTTGTTGCTGATTATGGATTAGATCCAGAAGCAGACAAGGAACTTATTGAGAAAATCGTTGCCGATAAAAAGGCGGCTCATGATAAATTATTTGCTGTCGTAGGACAGAAAATTAAACTTCGTGAACAAGTTAAAACTACTAAACCTCCTGTTAAAAATGAGGAAGGTTCTTTAAAACCAGAAGATGTTGATAAAATGGTCGATCAAAAATTGGCAGAGAGAGAACTTAATGGTCTCGATCTTCCTGACGATATTAAATCGGAAATAAAAGATTTGGCTAAATTAAAAAATATCTCTGTCGGGGAGGCGAGTAAACTTCCGTATATTCAATCAAAAATAGCTGAAGTTAAAAAAGAGCAACGTGTAATAAACGGAACTCCTATTCGCGTAAATGTTGGTAGTAAAGTTTTGACTCTTGATCCTACTAAACCGCTTAATCCTGCTGACTTTAATCTTGAAACAGAAGAAGGTCAAAAAGCATGGAAAGAAGCAAAGGCCGAAAAAGAAAAGTATAGGCAAAACAACCAATAAACTCCCTTTTTATATTTTTAAAAAAAAGGAGTCCACATGGACGACGTAAAACAAGAATTTTGGGGTGATTTACAGGTAGATCTCTACACTGCTAACAGTGCTATTTATCTCGCAAATCAATCACTTGAAAATTTAATTAGTGTTAATGGTAGAAAGGCTCACCGCCCAATTCTATCTCACTCTCAAATTGGGACTTATAATCCCGGTTCTGATATTTCTTTTGCTTCAAAGACTGCTAGCAAAAATACTTTAGAAGTAGATACTTTTGAGTATGCTGCTGAAGAAATTGATATTACTGATAAGATGCAAACACCTTATGATCTTATGCAACATTCGCTTAAATCAATCCGACAAGGTTTGATGAACGCTTTTGAGCAGAAATATTTGAGTGAAATTACCAATTCATTCCACAGTATAAATGGTGGTACAGCTTTCGAATTACTTCCAAGTAATTTTATGGATGTCTTGCAAGAGGCTGATTCTAAGTTGGGAGCTTTCGATGTTCCAACTGAAAGTTCAATGAGAGCTGCTGTTCTCGGTCCAAATGCCGTTGCTATTTTGCGAAGAGCAAAAGCTGAAAGGGAAACGGGTATTGGTGATTCTGTATTAGCCAATGGTGTTATCGGTCCTTATCATGGTTGGACGATTGTTCAAAACAACAATCTTCCTTGGTCTGCTACCTTAACAATAGCAACTAAACCTACCGATGGCGATACTGTTGTTATTTCAGGAGTAACTTTTACTTTTAAAACTACCCTCGGCACAACCGCTGGTCAAGTTTTAATCGGAGATGATGCTGCTTCCGCAAGAGCTAATTTAAAACTAGCTGTTGAAGGTGGAGCGGGTGCTGGTACTAATTATATTGAAATTGGTATCATGAATAACTTCATTTTGCGAAGAAAGAGAAATGTGCATTGTTCTAGTGCTGAAGCTATGGCTTTCACTGGTTATGGTGACATTGCTGTTAGTGAAACTCTAACCGCTGCTGCTGATATTTGGTCTGCGCAACAGCAATTAGCTTCCTTTATGATCCGAGGAGCTATCGATGCAGTCATGCAATTTATGGATATCAAAGTTGGTGACAAAGAAAAAGGATTTGCTGATTTGCCAAAAGGCATAATCGGTATGGGTACTGAGATGTTCCCAGACGGTCAAATTGCTTCCGTCAAAATGGTGCTAGATGCTAGCAACTTTAAATAGGCAATAGCTTGAGGTAAGTGAACTTATGTTCCTCCCCTCTGATTAATTTCAGAGGGGACAAGCAAAAAAACTTACCTCCAAAATATTATTATTTAGGAGGTTTTTTATTTAAAAAACAAAAAAAATTATGAAAATATTTAATAGAGAAATAAAATTAGCTGGTACTAAACAAGGTACTTTGAGAGTTTTGGCTCGTGATTTCCAAAACAAAATTATTCTTTGTAGTGGTACTTCAGTTCCAACTGGTGCTGGTTATGCCAAAGGTTGTTTATTTATGAAAACCGATGTTGCCGCTGGCACAAAAGGTCTTTATGAAAACCAAGGTGATACTACAACTGCTTCCTTCAACGTTATTGGTGACATTGCTACTGCTGAAATTGCTGATTCTGCTATAACTGTTGCTAAATTAGCAACAGATTCAGTCGAAACCGTAAAGATTAAAGATCTTAACGTAACTACTGGTAAAATAGCTGCAAATGCAGTTACTCTTGCCAAATTAGCTGCTGGAATTGCTGCTTCCCATATTGTTAAGTTTTTCGTGTTAGGTTCAACAATTACTACTACTGCTTTAGCAGGATTAGCTGTTGATGATTTAATTGTTAGTATTTTAGCTGATGGAACAGTCACTGTTGCTACCTGTGCAGTTGCAGATACTCTTCCTGCTGATCCAGCTGATACTACTTACTTAATTGTATTTAGAGCTGTTGCTTAATAGTTCTCAAACCCTCCCTCTATTTTGAGGGAGGGAATTATCAATTTAAAAATATAAAATTATGTTAGTAGAAACAATCATAGCCGCAAGAAAACCAAAAGGATTTAGGCCTTTAGCTATCTCTAGCACTGCAAAATTGCTTTCCGAGGCCACTGGAGGAATACCTTCAAATGCTACCAGAGCTATTATTAGTGTTGCTACCGATGCTATTCGTTGGCGCGATGATGGGACTGCTCCTACCGCCTCTGTTGGTATTTATGTCGCTGCAAACGCTTCAATTGAACTTCCTTCAAGAGAGTCAATTTTAGCTTTCCAAGCAATTAGAGTTACCACTGATGCTGCTTTAAACATTGCTTATTACGGAGAATAAGAAATGTGGAGTAATAAATCAAAAAACTCCGCAGAGACACCCTCTCTTGTAACTAAAATTGAAACAAAGTTAGAGAGAGGGAGAATTTTGACACCTGATGGGTGTCAAGTTTTAGTTGGAGAGCATGAAAATTTAATTTTGGTGTGGAGAATATATGAAACTTTGTGGAACAATGTTGTTAGTAAAGTGGCTTCAATTTGGTCTAATAAATCGAAAACACCAATAACTTAATTTTTTGCTAAAATTAATTAAAGCGTTGTAACTAAACGCTATGGACGATAAATTATATTCAGAATTAAATAAAGGAACTTGGAGCGCTGCAACCGCTTATACTATTGGCGATTTTGTTGATTTGAACGGATCTTCCTATGTTTGTATTGCTAACAATACTAATCAAACTCCTCCAAACGCTACCTATTGGGCTTTATTAGCCTCAAAAGGTGATCAAGGCGATCCCGGGGAAGAAATAGAATTACAAGTGGCTGACGGTTATATACAATGGAAATATACTTCTGATGTTTCTTGGACAAACTTAATAGCCGTTTCTTCTTTGATTGGTGCGACTGGTCCAAAAGGTGATAAAGGCGATACTGGGGATGCCGGAACAGAGATAGAACTTCAAAATACTGGAACTTATATACAATGGCGATATATTGGCGGAGAATGGACAAATTTAGTTGCTCTTTCTGTTTTAGTCGGTCCACAAGGAGAACAGGGTATCCAAGGCGAAAAAGGTTCAACTTGGAAAGGTGATTGGAGTTCGGCAACCGCTTATGTTGTTGACGACATTGTTTATCGACTTGGATCTTCTTACATCTGCACCGCTGAAAATACTAATCAAGAACCACCTAATGCTAGTTATTGGGATTTAGTAGCCTTAAAAGGAACAGACGGAGAAGGAGCTGGTGATGTAATGGGTCCGGCTAGTTCAATAAGTAATAATGTCGTTTTATTTGATGGGGTTACAGGAAAATTAATCAAAGATAGTGGAGAAACTATTACTCAAATAAAAGCTGCTTCAATTCCAATTGGATATTTAGATACCGATGGCTCTTTGGCTGGTAATTCAGATGTTAAAGTTGCTTCTCAAAAAGCTACAAAAACTTATGCCGATACTAAAATTGCTAAAACAACAAATATTACCTCTTTGAATGAGACAGGAATTGCTGATGGAGAAATTGCCATATTTAATCTTACTAATAAAGATATTAGAACTTCCAATGTCACGATCGCGACTACTCTAGGGGCTGATGACACTACAATTCCAACAAGTAAAGCTGTCAAAGATGTTACCGATGCTTTGGTTTTGAAATCTTTATACGACGCAAATTCAATTTTAATGGCTACAACTGATAACACACCTGTCGCTATTACTATTGCCGAGCAAACAGTCATAGGAAGAATAACAGGAGGAGCAATTAAAGCTTTATCTACTACCGAAATTAGAACGCTCATAAATGTAGCTGACGGGGCTACGGCAAATGTCAAAGCCACTGGTGCTGAAATAAATACTGGAACAGATGATTCTAAATTTGCTACTCCTAAAGCAATAGCAGATAGTATTTTAAAAAATTCTCCACAGGGGTTTTTAATTAATGGGAAAATTGTACCAAGTGTTTCGTCAAATAATTTAACGGTGGAAATTAAAGGACTAGATGGAAACGACCCAAGTGCAACAAATCCAGTCTATTGTAGAATTGGAGATAATATTCGGTCAATTACTTCAGCTTTATCAGTTACTAAAAATGCAGGTACTAATTGGTTTAATTCTGGTAGTGCGGAATTGGCCACTTTTGAAGTAGATTATTTTGTATATTTAGGTTACAACACAACCGATGGGGTGACAATAGGATTTAGCCGTATTCCTTGGGGTAAAGAATATGATGATTTTAATGCAACATCTACTAATGAAAAATACTGTGCTATCTCAACCATAACTCATGCTGCCTCTGGTGATGATTATGAGTTAATAGGTAGATTTGCAGCTATTTTAAGTGCAGGTGCAGGTTATACATGGACTGTTCCAACATTTAGTAATAAAAATTTAATTCAAAGACCTATTTATGAAACTAGACTATTAACGTTTAATTCAGTTTTAACAAATGTAACAGAAGGAAATGGAACTAAAACAGCTCAATATGTATTGAATAATAATAAGACAGTTTTTTTAAATTTAGAGTTTATTCTTGGTAATACTAGTTCAGTTAGTAGCGTTATTTTCTTTTCAATCCCTTTTGCCCAAGTAGGGAGTTCATTTTTAAATGTATTAATAACTGATGCTGGAACTGGTTATATTAATGCTGCTGCCGTTACTGAAAGTTCAAGTAGTTTTGCTATAAAAGTATCAACTGTTTCTACTTATGTAATAATTTCTACAAATACAAGTGCTACTGTTCCTATGACCTGGACAACTAATGACAGTTTTAAACTTAAACAAATATATATTACATCTTAATTAAAATTATGAAAACAATAGAAGAATTAATAAAAAATAAAAAGATTTTAGTTAAAGAAACTAAAAAATTAAAGGTTATTTACTATAAAGTTGAAGATATTAAAGACAATGATATTGATATTAAAATTGAGAAATATTTAGATGATAATGGATTTAAGATAGTAGGTATCGGTATTGGAAGTGGAATTAAAAATTTTACATATGAAAAAAAATAAAATATTAAAATAAATTATGGAAATAACAGAAATAATCAATTTAATAATTTCAGTATTAACTCTAGGTAGTATTATTTTTGGTGTTTTTTTATATTTTAAAAATCCTCAAATTAAATTAGAAAAAAAACAAGAATTAATTGAAGAAAGAAATAAAAAAGAGTTAGCAATAAACGAAGAAAGGGATAAAAACAAAGCTGAAAGAATAGATTTTGGAATATTGAAAACTCAATTTGACATGATGTGTAAGATAAATTCTGATACTTTCGCAAAACTTGAACTTCAAATTAAAGATGCTTTTGCAATAGCTAACAATCACACCAATGAAACTGATTCAAAAGTAACAGGATTAGTCGTTGAAGTTGGAAATTTAAGAAATGATGTTACTCGTTTAGGAACAATCATAGAAGAGAGAATACCTAAAAAGGTATAAAATAAATTATGGCAAAAAAAGTTTTAATCATAGTCGGACACCAAAACATTAAATTTAATTCAATTGTTTCTTTGCGAGGGAATACTGGAACTGATGGAGAGTTAAAAATAAATTTAGATGTTGGCAACTTAGTCTCTTCAATGTGTCGAGAAAGGGGTATTAGCGTGGTTCAAACGGATGCAAATGCCAATGACGATAAAAGTATTACCTCACAAGATTTTAACCTTGCTCTGGCTCTTCACTGTGATATGGATGTGGCCAATGATCAAGGTGGTGGAATGTGTGGATCAGGAGATCCTTCAGTGGATATGTCTTGGCAAGAAAGTTTGAGAATAAAAGGAATTTTTGATGCGACATATTTTCCTGAAGTTAAAATTGTAAACAAAAATATTGTTACCTATGGAATGAAATTTTATTATATGTGGAAATATTTGTCTCCCAAAACTCCATGTGTTTTATTAGAAATGGGACAGGCAAAAGATCCTCATGATTCAGTGTTACTTGGTAACACAAAATTAATCGCAACTGGTATTGTAAAGTCAATTTGTAAGGCATTAAATGTATCTTATGAGATAGAAACTCCAACTGCATCACAATATACAGTAACAAAAATTGAATTTGATACCTTAAAAGGCCAATTTGATGACTTAAAAAGAACCTTAGACAAGAGAATAATTGATTTCCCGTACTCTATAGCAGACTGTGAAGCCAAGTGCCAAGAAAAATTATTATCCTATAAAAAAGAATTAGTAAAAATTATAAATTCATAAAAAATATGCAAGTAACATATAAAAATGTCCAACCTTTAATCGAGGGATTAAAAGAAGCCGGAAGAGTTGCTCTCGTGGCAATCATTTCATGGCTCTTAACAGAGGGGGTTATAAATTCCCTTTTAGTATTAATTTTTAAAACTAAACTTTCTCCTGAATTAGTTTTAATGCTAACTGGTTTATTCACCTCAATAGTAAAAGGATGGGATAAAGATCTTCATCTGACAGGAAAAATTGAAGGTGACGATACTAAAACAAAAGGTTTAACCCAATTTTAATTTTATGTCTGGCGGATTTTCACCTGAAACCAGACAACACCAAAAAGAATTACAAAACCATCGTTGCGCGTTGCTTCATCTTGAAGTGGATATTTTAGAGGGACACCATTGTATTCCAAAAATTAGAGGCGGAAGTAATAACCCTCATAACTGTATAGAATTAGCAGGAGAGGGCGCTTATTGTGCTTATGGTTTCCCTGTATCTGATATCCATGAAATGTGTGATCGCAAAGCCCTTGATGAAGGACTTTTTTTAAATCCTGATACACTAGAATTTGTTCCTAGAGAGCAAATGCCTAATGATTGTTTTAGAAATGGTAATTGTAATTTACCAGAAAAGAGAAATAATAAACATATGAAAAAATCAAAATGTAAAGGCGGAAAAAAGAAATAAAACTATTTTTTAAATTGTAGTTCTGGTAAAAAACACTGTTTAACGACTTCTCTTTCTTCTAATTTCCAGACTCCATTCTCTTTTCCCCATCCATGAATTAGAAATCTGTTTCCAGCCTTGTACCATGTCAAAAGATCTTTATTATTTTTTGATTTGTTTACTCTTGCTGAGATATTAGTTTTAGAAGTAGTTTGAATTCCAAGGACACCGGGGACTCCGGCTTTTATGGCGACTAAATCTATTATTCCAAAGAGATCCATTCTAACCTTTCCAAAAGGATTCCAGTGTTCAGTAATAGCGACAGAATATCCCTGTTTTCTCAAAAAATTTAAACTCATTTCTGTTGGAGTTTTCATTTTAGTAAAACCTATTCTTTCCACCTTCTTTTATAACTGCGTGAATTATTGTTGGGACATGATTCTTTTCACACTTTTTACACTTTCTAATCATTCCATAATCGGTAATAATAGCTTTATTTTTAAGACAACTTGGGCATAAAACATCACCGTTTAAACTTATTGCCGGATTATTTAGTTTTTCCCACTCACAAAGTTCATTTATTTTTGACATCTTGCCCCCACTTCTTTAATAGTTTTTAATGCTTTAATTGCCAATTTAACCGCCCCATCATCGGGATTGTGTTTAATTTTTGATCCATCATCACAAATATAACAACCAGTTTCTTTTATTCGATTTACTACTGTTCTGGCAAAAATAGTTTTATTCCTAATAGTAATATAAACAGTCATCATTTTTGGATCTCCTTCCAGTGATTTGCTAATATTGTCTCATTTCTATATTCTAATTTTCGATCATCATAATTTTTAACTATTTTGTCTTTTTTAGGATTTTGATTTGGTTCAATAATACTTCTTTGGCACAAAAGACATTTATCAGGATAACACCCTTCAATATGTAATCCAACACTTTTTAATTCTTTATTTTTGCAATAGTTAAGCATTGATTAATTCTACATTTATAATAATTTCAAGACCAGAAATTTTAGGAACTCTAGCCAAACAAATAGACCTCTTTGATATTACTGGAGGTGAAAGAATTTCATTATAAATAGTAAATCTTTTATATTTACCATCTATTTTTAGTGTTTTTATTGTCCCAAAATTATTGGGTATGTCATAAAATTGCTGATTTTTAATTGTTTTAGTGATTAATTTCATTTTTGAATTGTAAATTTATATAATTCTACCCCATTCCACCCTGTCAAATTAGTTTCACTTGTTAAGTTCCACTTATTTTCTACTTTTTCAAGTTTAAAAGTTTCTACTCTGCCAATTTTTTTGATAGTGTCAGTCAAGTCCACTACTGTACAAAACTTTTTTCCCTCCGCGATTCTCAATCCTCGACCTACCATCTGATATAGAAGTCCAATGGATCGAGTCGGTCTTAAAAGTACAATACAGTCAAGCGCCGGATGATCAAAACCTGTTGTTAGAACGCCAACATTAAAGACTATCTTAATTTCTCCACTTTTAAAGCCGTTTATAATTCTCTTCCTTTCTTTTGGTTTAGTTTTTGCCGACACCACTTCCCCATCAAAAAACATATCTGCTAGTTTTTCAGCATTTTCCACTGTCGGGCAAAAAACCAAAGTAGATTTAAAGTTTTTAGAACACGCTTCTAAAACTCTATAAATTTCATTATCTTTTTCAGCAATTTGATCTTCAAAAGCCTCCAAATCAAAGTCTGAGTGGCTAATATTTAATTTCATCTGTTCTTGTTTAACGAGGACAATATTGTGATATTTCAGAGGACATAAATACCCTTGTTCAATAAGTTCTCCAACATTTATGTTATAAATTAATCTATTCCAAAAAGCAGGTCGAACACGATTGATCAGTTTTATTGTGGTGATGGTATCTATAAATCCATTTGGGTATCTCAAATATTGTTGGCAAAGCCTATAAGGAGTCGCGGTTAAACCCACTACTTTAACCGCTGATCCCTTCAATTCATTAACCTTATTCAAAAACTCTAAAAACATACTACCAAGTCGCTTAGGATTCACCAAATGACATTCATCGATGATAATTAATTCAAAATGCACAAAATCTTCTGGCTTTCTAAAAATACTTCCAATAGTAGCAAAAGTATATTTTTTTATTTCTTTTCTTCCTAGTGACGCGCTGTAAACCCCTACAACATCTTTTCCAACGATGACCGATAGTTTATCAAGGTTCTGTTCCAAAATTTCTCGAGTTGGTTGGATAATAAGAACATGAGTGCCATTGTCTGATGCTATCTGGGCAATTATTAAGGATTTTCCTGCACCAGTGGGGAGTGACACTAAATCATTTCCGGGCATTTTAGCTGACCATTGTAATTTTTCGACTGCTGTTTTTTGGTAAGGTCTTAACTCCATTTATTTATGATTTGATTTTTTAACTATTTCATTAAAGGTTGTTAGTGTCTTTTCAGAATTTTCAGATGATTTTTTTATAAAAATCAAAAACTTTTTTATTTCGGGATATTGATTAAGGTTTTGACGAGAAACATTATCTATCCCAGTGCATTTTTTAGAACATTCTTTTATTTCTTTTCTTGCCATACAAAGCATTTCTGTTATTGCATCAAAAGAGGTTTTGTTACTAAATTCAATTAATTTACTAGTTTTATGAAGTTCTCTAAGTAAATTTTCATCACGCTTTCGTGTATTGTAAAACTTATTATCAAATTTTTTCTCTAATTTAACAAAAAATTTATTTCTTACGTTTGTTGTTTCTTCTAAAAATTTATAAAAATCTGAAAATTTTAATATTGCTATCACTAGCAATAAAGTTATTAATAAAATTAGAACAGAAATGAGCAGTATTTGTGTCATATTTTTAGAGTAAATTAATAAATAACTCAATTAATTTCCTGCCTGCTCTCGGGAAATTTATCAATTATTTTATCTCCTTAAATTTAATTGTTGGTTTGTAGCATTTTGTCACAAGAAAACATTTTGTATCTTGCTTCAATTGGCCACCATTAAAATATCCAGTGGCTTTTTCTTCCGCCTCTTTCAAACTATTAAATGCTTTTGTGGACAGAACGAATTTTGATTGTTTAGACATAATTTTATCCCTTAATAACTGCTAAAGGTTTTAATTCAACTAAAATTTTAACTAAATCTTTTTGATTTTCCATCACGTCTAAAATATCTTTATATGCTCCCGGTGCTTCTTGAAGATCTTCTTTAGTTCTTGGCGCTCCTAAAATACCTTTCATTATTTCTTGTTCGTGTTTTAAATCTAAAGTTTTTACTGCTTCATTTCTTCCCATTTTACGACCAGCACCATGACTACAACTTTCAAAACTTTCAGGATTTCCAAGACCTTCAACAATATAACTCGAAGTTCCCATTGAGCCGGGAATTATCCCAACTAAACCTTTCGATGCTTTGGTTGCTCCTTTCCTGTGAACCCAAACATTTTTTCCAAAATGATTCTCTATTGAAGCATAATTGTGAGCAATATTTATAATATCTTGGACACTACCAAAATTACCTTTTCCAATTATTTTTTCAAATGATTCCATTATCCTATTCATCATTAAAAGTCTATTTGCTAGTGCAAAATCTACACAATATTGCATTTCGTTTAAATAGTCTTGACCTTCTTTAGTATCAATAGGTAAAAATGCCAAACCATCTTCTCCGTGAAATTCTGGTATATTTGAATACCATTTTCTACATAATTCTTGTGCAACTTTATTGTAGTGATTCGCTACTTGATATCCCAAATTTCTTGATCCACTATGGATCATTATCCAAATATGACCATCATCACCTTTTTGTATTTCAATAAAATGATTTCCACCACCAAGAGTGCCAATTTGAGTTAATGCATTTTGATATTCTTGTCCACAAATAGGCATTTCTATTCTTAAATGTTCTTCTGAATAAAATTTAGAATTTGGAACTTTTGGCATTAAACTTTCATCTTGTTTTTTAGAATGATGTTTAAATCCAACAGGAATTGTTTTTCTAATCATAGCCATTATTTCTTTTAATTGATCTTGACTAATTTCAGTTAAAGAAGTTTTAACTGCACACATACCACACCCAATATCAACTCCAACAGCATTTGGAATAATTACTCCTTCGGTAGCAATAACTCCACCAATAGGCATACCATAGCCTTGATGACAATCTGGCATAGCACAAACCCATTTATGAATAAAAGGTAAATTAGCCAAATTTTTCAATTGGCTAATTGCTCCTGCTTCTGTATTTTTTGACCAAATTTTAATTGGTTGTTTTTCTGTATTTATTACTTCCATAATTTTTATAAATTAATAATATTCTCCAAAATACCTCTCAAAAATTTCTAAATCTCTATCGCTTGGTTTGAGTCCAAGACTAATACTCTCTCCAAAAACTCTAATATCTAAGTAGGCGCTTGCTTTGTTTTTTTTAGATATACCCGGCACAACAGAAACGAATCCAGCTGAAGTAGGGGACATATTTTTTACTTTTATTTCATTGTGTCCGATTCCGTCTTGGAAAATTACAGGGAAAGAATGGTCAAACATTACATATTTCATGTTATTTTTGGGTAATTTTAAATAATTTTTTAATGTCTTTTTGTTTTAATCCGTTCTTAAAAATTGCCATATCTTCAAATTTACTTTCTTTCTTACTTCCGTTTTTCATCCAAAAACTAAAAGTAAATGCAAGGTTATACCAAGTATTATCTTTTGGAATTAAACCTTTTAAGTTTATTGTCAATTTGTCAGAGTTTACAATATATTTTTCAATATAATTCTGATCTAATTTTTTTAATAAAAATTTAATTATTTTTTGTTTCAAAAAGTGCAAATATAATTTCATTCTTCCATCTCCTCTTCTGAATTTATAATTTCTAACTTTTCTCCACAATCACAAACCCACATCTTTTCCCAAACATCATCATCTTTTGGATCAGTAGTCCTAGCCACTAAAACATCTTTAATTTCCATTTCTTCACCACATTTTTGACAAATCATGCTTTTACTCCATATAAACTAATAGCCTGTCTCACTTGTGGTCTAATAAATTTAGGAAACTTTTTGATGGCTTCTGGGTGGCGTAAACAGAAGTGGATTGTAGAAACTTGCCAACTTCTTTGATGTATTTTTTTCATAAAAATTCTTCCAAATATTTAATAGGATTTTCCTCTAATATCATTTCTTGTAATTTTCTAGCCCAGTCTTGATCAAATTTATTTTTAGGTTCGTTATTATCTATTAAATGTTTACCGTCATTTGGACAGTATTCACTGTCGTTGTGTGAAAAATATTTTTTTGAATAATTACAAGTTTTACATCTCCATCTCCTCTCTAATTCTTCTCCCCAAAATGACTTAGCAAAGTCATGGGAAAAAATTATTTTCCATAAATTAAAAGTAAACATATCACTTTCATTCGTCTCATTATCAAAAAAATGAATATAAATTTTATCTAAATCTTCACAATCAATTCTAGTAACTAAAATATCTCCAATTATTATTTTAAAACCATTATCAATAGCTTTTTGAATTGCTTTTTCTAAAATTTCTTTATTATTCATAATTAGTTTGCCATTGATAAATTGCCTTCAGAATAAGCGCAGGTTTCATCTTTTGTTCCTTTATTCCAATAACAAAGACATTGGCTCAAAAGTTTTCCATCACAGTTTCTTTGGATATATTCAGGGACGAAAGCGATAGCTTCAGCCTCAGAACTAAAACAGTATTTAGTAGAAGGAGAATAACCTATCTCATTCCACATCCCTTTATTTCTACAATAAATATGGAGAGCAGTTGGATCGGTATTTTTACCCTTGGAACTTTCACTTTCCCAAATATGATCCCAAAATAATTGAGCATATTTTTGGATTTGTTCTTCTTTATAGGTAGTTGGATCATTAAAATCTATAATAGGATCTGGATTTTTAAGTTCTTCTGCCCATTCAATAGACTTTTCTTGAATGAGTTTATCCATAGCTCGGCGTTCAGCCATTACTTCATTTGGCACAAACTCAAAAGGTTTGTGAAATTGAATTTTAACAACTGGATATTTTACAAACTCATTAGCATTTAAAAATTTAGCTGCTTTACTAAATCCAACATAAAAAAGCCCTGTTAATAATATAAAAGACAAACTAAATAACACTACTTTTCCAATTTTTTTATTTTTTGGAGTAAAGATTTTGGAAACTTTACTTTCTTTTTTTGTATTTATTTTCATAATTCTTAGAATAATGAATGATTAATTACTTTAATTATACTCACTTGTTAGTAGATGTCAAGGACTTGTTTTTCCATCTAGTATTTACTGCCTTTTTTGCTCTTTCTATACGTTGTTTTTTAGTCATAGACTTAGCTGATTTTTTACCTCCGATAGAGGCAAAGCGCTTAAAAACTTCTTTGTCACTTATTTCGTAGTTGCAATTTGGACATTTCATAATTTTGAGTCTCCCAATAAACCCATAACCAAAACTTCTTCTCCATTTGAGTATCCTTGAACCCTCACAAGTCTCTTTTTTCTATCAAAAGTAAGATAAAAGCCATTTCTTATTTCTTCTCTCATTGGCCAACCCTGAGTAGATTTTCCACATTTAGAGCAATTGAAAGATTCAAAATTATCCCAACTTTCAACCTCGCCACCACAAGAAAGGCAACGATCAGTTAGCCACCAAATTAATTTTTTAAGAATGTTTTTCATATTGTTGTTTATCTTTAATTTCATTAATATATTTTTTACTCATTTTTATTATTTCTTCCAATTCTTCCACTGTAAAACCTTCTCTCATTGTTCTATTTTCAATTTTTTGTCTTAATTGAGAGTTTCTTATTTCAACTGTTGTGTATAACCTAAAATGATAAATTTCTTTATTTTTCCATAAGATCATAAATCTTATATACTCATAAGACATCGATTCAATAGATTCTCTCATTATTGCTGTTTTTAAACTTAAACACCAAATTGTCAAATAAAATTCAAGTAATGGCCATTTTGTGTAAAATACTTGTCTCATCATTTTGAGTTTCTCCTATTTAAATTTTTTCTTTTATTGGCTTCGCGCCATTTTTTAATCTTTTTAGGAAAATTATGAGTAAAAGGTGCTTTTGATTTCATATTTATTTAGAGTCAAAACTATAAATATCTTTGGCTGGAATTTTACAACTAACTCGATAATCTTTCGAAAAACTATTATAAAAAACACTAAATTCACCTTTTTCATCTTGGCATTTTTGGAGTTGATCCAAAATTAAAATCTTTTTTGGAAATAAATTTTTTCCTAAAAAGAAAGAAATGATTATTAAAATAATTCCGATTACTATTATTGTTTCTAGTTTGTTTTTCATATTTAACATTTTAATAAATAATGTTTTCTATTTGGATCGGTGTCACACTCACAAGGATTTTTCTCCCCACCTTTAAAATTTTCTTTATCAATTTTCCATTGACTAGTAATTCCAGTCGGATTCATGATATTTGTTATTTTTTCAATATCTTTACTCTTCATGGCTTTCGGTACACAAACAGAGCAATAACAAAGACCTTTATTGTAGATAATGACTCCTAATTCGTCTGTTTTATTTTGCATCCATTTTGCGATATATGTCGCCAGCTTTTAAAAAATAAAGGAACATTTTTTCTAAATTAGAGTTATCTTCTTTATCGTCCAAAAATTTCTTTTCAAAAGCTCCGTCTTTACCAAATCTCATAATAAACTGGCCAACATATTTTTCTGTTGAATATTCTTCTTCTCTCATCATTCGATAACCCGCTGTTTGGATTTTTTGGGATAGATAAATTCCTGAACTGGTTTTCCAGTCTCCAATATAAAGTTTTCCGTTTACAGTAGCAATACAATCTAAAGTTCCGGCACATTGATATTTTCGACTATAAAGAGGCTGTTCTGATAATACGAATTTAACCTTATCTTTTACTGTCCACCTCAAAAAATCTTCAACAGATTTTCTTAAAACCTTATTTACTGGCATAGGTGGATTTTCATGTTTAACAAATTTTTCTACCCAATTATGAAGTAGTGTTCCAAAATCTCCCGCATCATTTTTTGTATTGTGATGAGTATTTTTAGCATTACTTAAAAGTTTAGCAATTTCCACTTCATCGTAAGAAATCCCCGGTTTTAAATTTTCTTTCAAATAATCTATAGTTTGATTTACTGCCCAAGGTACGAGTTGTTTAGATTTATCTATAATATTTAAAACAGTGCTAACTCCAGTGACGGAGGCATCTTTTAAACCTTTTTCTTCGTCGGTAACAGTGTAAGTATGCCAATAAGAATCAAATCTCATGGTGACTTTCCCGCCGTAAAGTGTAGTTATAGTTATTGACATATTAATCCTTGATAATTAATAAATAAGAAATATTTTCGATGTAAATTAATTCGAAAGATGGAAAAAGTTGAAAAGTTCCTTTGTTCAATTTATAAGGTAACAAGGCCTTAATTAGATCTTTATCATTTGCAATTTTTACAACGCTTTTTATCATATTTTTATTTTTTTAATTATTTAATTATCTGAGTATATACTTACATCTAAGTATTGTCAAATAGATATTTAAAGAGATTTAACTAATTTTGCTGAACTAATAATTTGTCTCATTACTCCGTCAGCTAACTCAATTTGATTGCTTCCAGACAAAATAACATATTGTGCCAAATAGTCAGAAATAGCAGTTTTAAGTTCTTTTAGTTGAGAATTTCCGTCACGAATTTTTTCATTTAAAACAGCTACTTCTTGTCGAGCCATTATTTTTTGTTTGGAAATTTTCTTTAACTTACTAATTTTATTTGAATCTTCACGAAGTTTTTGATATTCATCATCGTTTTCTAAGATTGAATCCAACTGAGATTTTAGATCACCAGTTTCTTTTTTAAGAATATCGAATCTGACGACACCGCTGTTTATTAAACTTTCACAATTTATTAAAGTTAATTGTTCGCTCATATTTTTTATTTTTAAGATAATAATTAATAATTAAGTTGCGAGGGCAAGAGTTGAACTTGCTCCGATGGGAGATGAAACCCAACGTGCTTCCGTACACTACCTCGCATATATTTAAATACTTAGATCAGGGGAACGCTCTACCACGAAGAAATAATTTGTTTCCTCTTTGAGCTATATTATTTGTCTTTCAAAATAATAGTTGGAATCGAACCAACAACCTTTCCCTGCTCAAAATATTTAAAGTACAAAATTATAATATCAGGACGGCTTCTTACGCTTTTTCCGTTTCCCGCCAACGTATTTCACCAATATTAAAATTTTAAAAGGTTCTAGTCAAACAAGTAAACTTGTCTGATTTAAAGAACGAGCAAAATTGATAATTTGCTTGTGCTACCCTCCAACGTACCAGTGCGTTGAAGAGTAAAGCAAGAAATTAATCTTTTATTCCGGCATCAGCTTTTATTTTTGCGATAGCCTCATTAGCTTCTCTTATTTTTTTCTCTTGTTCAGTCTCTTCTTTTAATTCTGGTTGAGTAACTTCAGTCTTTTCAGACTTAAATTCACTACTTTGTTTTTCAAGATTTTTTACAAAATCCTCAGAACTCTCAGAAGTTGGTTCTTCAGGAGCGGTAACGGGAACAGATTCTTTATTTGTTACAACTGGTTTCCCCGGCAAATCTTCGATTCCCTCTAATTCGGTTTCACACTTTTCAAAAGATTTAATATTATTGTAAGAAATATCAGTAGTTTTACTTTTATCCTTACTTACAAGGGCGTTTATTTGTTTTCCGATTAGATCATCCAAATTATAATTTTGTTTTTCTTCAGTGCTTAAATTTGCAAAATTAGGATCTAATAAAATGATAAATTGGAAAAGATTGGCCTTTGGTGAGACATATTTAGAAAACGATTTCCAAAGTTTTCTACCTTTGGTCGTTACCTCTTTTCCTTCCGCGTTTTTAAATTTGTTGTCATTTAAGACAAAAAAAGTAAATTTAAACTTTTCTTCCGGCGCATTATTTTGATACGATTCCATGGCAGTATTTATATCTGCAATTTGCAAAGTATATAAACCTGATGAAAAAGCCTCAAAATTTCCGCCTGTTTCTAATTTTGGTCGATTTTCTCCTAACATAATTTTTTCTCCTTTTTTTTAATTTTTAATAATTATTTAACATAAACAGCGTATTGAGTATTGACAACTTTGGCCTCGCCAGATTCAATTTCATTTTTCTTAACTTCTTTTATTTTGGCATCTATCAATTTGACATTTTCTTCCAACGCCAAAACAGTGTTGGTATATTGATAGATTGGAGTGGCTCGAAGTGAAAAACCAACATCTCCAACACTATATTTCATACCATTTTGTTTTTTCAAAAATTCAGTTATTTCTTCTTTCTTTTTATTTAAACTCTCTGTCAAAACAGCAATTTGAGTTTTCAAATCAAAATATCCCTGTAATTTTTGATCAATTGTTTGTTCTTCCATAATTTTATTTAAAATTTCTAATTAATAAGCAAAGATCCACCATATCTTGAGTAACTTTTTGTTCTTTATCTAAACTTTCAACTCTTTCTTTTAGGAAATTCATTTCCGCGCTAGAAAATTCAACATCAATTTCTATTTCCTTTTTAGGATTCCATCTTAACATTTGGCCGTTTTGTTTCAATTCGATATCCTTGATTTCCTCTTGGGAAAATTCAATCTTTTTGGCGATATCCTTAACGGTTAACTGGGTTAAAATGCCACCCTCTTGAGGGAATAATCTGGCTAAATTTAAACGATCTGCGATTTTTAAAATCATATTTTTTTATTTAATTAATAAATTTTTTAAATAACTTTTGAATAAAATTGATAACTCTGTCTAATGGTCTTTTTGAGTCTCCCTCCATTATTATCATATTCCCCGTCGGAAAACAAAATTTTGGGAAAAGAGAATAATTTGGAAGCATTTTATTTATCTTCATTAACTTTTAAATTTTTTGTCACCCATTGGTCTAACTCTTCTTTATTGATTCGATTTTTGTTAGTAAAAATCTTATAAGAAGGAAGTGGATTTACTGGATCGGCCATATATTTATAGATGGTAGAGACATGACATTTTAAGTAGTCTGCGGCTTCGTCGGGTGTAAGCCAAATTGTGTTTTTTTCTTCGTTCATAATTCAAATATATACTTCCTAAAAATAGCTGTCAAGAGGCAAATTTAACTATTGACAACTAAAAAGAAAAAGCATAAAGTTTATTTTACTTATGTTAAAAGCGTTTCAAAATCAAAAATTGAAAGTGGGCAAATCTTTTGAAAAAGATGTTAAACCTGTCCGGCCAATTACCCTTATATATGAGAAACTAATAGGAGGTAAAATGAGAAAATCTGGGAGAGCAACTTTAGTTTGTTGTCCTATACATGGAGAGCAACACCCGTCTTGCGCTTTATATGATGATACAAATTCTTTTACCTGTTTTTCCTGCGGTGAACATGGGGATTATATTAATTTTGTAGAAAGAACCCAAAATGTAGACTTCAAACAAGCATTAGAAATTATTAAAAATTTATGATACAAGAAATAACCCTTAATTCAGGAGTAAAAGTAAAAATCCCGACAACCTTTGAATATGCCAAGTGTCGAGGTTGCAAAGCTAGCGATATTATTTGGGGAATTACTGAAAAAGGTAAAGCAATTCCTGTGCGTTTCGATGACCATGAGGGTTGGATTTGTCATTTTGAAGATTGTCCTAAAGCAAATGAATTTAGAAAGGAGAAAAAAGGATGACACCACAAGAATATTTTCAATCTCACTCTCTAAATGAAGAATATATAAAAAAGAATTTTGCGATTACTTGGGACGACAACAAAATCACAATTCCTGTTTATGGTGAAGATAAAAAACTTTTATATTGTAAATATAGACACCTTACAGGTGAAACTAAATTCACTTTTGATAAAGGTGGCCATCCTGCCCTTTTCCCTGTTTATAAAATTTTAGATCTTAAATCAGTAGTTCTTTGTGAAGGAGAGATCGATTGCATACGTCTTTGGCAAGAAGGAATCCCTGCTGTCACTGGAACTTCCGGCGTTAAAACTTTTAACTCTTCTTTGGCCAGTAAACTAAAAGGCAAATTGGTTTATATCTGTTTAGACACTGATCCCGCCGGACAAGAAGAGGTGGAAAAATATGCCGAAGTGCTAACTGACAGTGGCGCTAAACCACTAATTATAACCTTACCTTCCATGTTTAAAGATATTTCTGTTTATTTTACTGAGGGAGGCACAAAAGAAACTTTCCAAAAACTCATGGATGAGGCAGAAACTTTTGAAGAATGGGAAGTAACTCACCGCCCCGAAGAATGGAAACTTGAATCCGGCAAAGAATTGATGGAACGCGAACTCCCTCCCGATGAGTGGTTGATAGAAAGAATTCTCCCTGCTGAGGGTTTTACTTTTATAGTCGGAGCTGAAGCGACTGGAAAGTCCTTTTATACCCTTTCTTTGGCTAATTCCCTTGTTACTGGTAAACCTTGGCTAGATAAATTTGAAGTAAAAAAGAAAGCCAATGTTTTATTTATAGATAAAGAAAACTCCCCTCGCCGAAAACAGTCTCGTATTGCTGGTTTAGGAATGAAAGAAAATATTGAAAATATTCACTGGGTTAAATTCCCTCAGAATTTTCAACTTTCCGATCCAAAAGAAGAAGATGGTTTATCTAAGTTTGCAAAGATGCTTGCAAAAGAAGTGCAAAGGTTAAATATTGGAGTCATAATATTAGACTCTTTTGCCGATTTGATGGTAGGGAATGAAAATGCTGCAGGGGATGTTCAACAATTTTTTGATGCTATTAGAATTTTATTTCCCGATAAAAGTATTTTGGTTCTTCATCATGAGAATAAGCCCTCACAAGGGATAAGCAGAACATCGTCTCAGCGCGTCAGAGGATCGACAAATATCACAGCGCAGATAGTTAGCGGTTTTAGAGTTTTTGCAATTCCTAAGACGACTAACGAGTTTGTTATTGAGCAATTTAAAGCAGGTGATGCGGAGAAATTAAAACCTTTTAGAGTTGAATTAGTGTCTAAACAAAATCCATATAATTTAGAAAAAACTTTTGTCTCTGAGGTTAAATGGAAGGGCGAATATTATGATGAGGAGGGTAAAGCAGAATTAGCAGAACAAGCCATAGTTGAATATTTTAATGAAAATGTAACAGGGAGCAGAAAAGAAGTATTAGAGCATTGTTTAAGTTATGGAATAAGTCAAAGGACAATTGAAACAGTTTTAAGAGACATGGTTTTTGATAAAAAATTAGAAAAAGTTAGAAATGGAAAAGAAATTAAATATATTGCCGTCACAAAAAAGAAAACTGAAGAAAAAGAGGAAATTAAAAATGAAGTAAAAGATGAACAATTATTATTGCAATAATACCTTTGCAATTACAAATGTTATTAAAATTAATCTATCTTTACAAATAAAATGAAAAATCTTATCAAAAATACCTTTATCCTTTGCAAAAATGTCTATAAAATATTTATAGGATATATATATTTTACATTTGCAAAATATATATATGTAATATATATAAAAATTGCAAACGTATATTATAGGACATTATTATTTATTTAATTAAAAATATGGATTTTGAAGAGAAAAAGTTATTTGATGAGAAACAGGAAAAAATTACTAATCTTTTGTTGAGAGTAAAAAAAATTAATCAAGTTTATAAAGTGGCTACTGAGGAGCAGAGAGGTAGGCTTTTGGAGAGTTCAAAATTTATTGTTGATCAACTAGTAGACTTTGGATATGAGAGAGTTTTTGTTGAGACTCTTTTGATTGGAGGAAAAGATTTTGTTAATAGTTTTTTCAGTGAGGAGAGAGATTTAGATGTTTATGGTGTCGCAAAATTAATTTTTGGATAATATGGTCAAAAAAACAATTATTTATCAATTTGACAAAAAAGGTAATTTTTTAAAGGTTTGGGATAGTTATTTTTTGATAAAGAAAAAAAATCCTTCTTTTGACATTCGGCACATTAATCAATCTTGCAAAAATTTAAGGACTAGTTCTAATGGTTTTATTTGGACTTTTGATAAGAATGAAAATTTAAGTGAAAGAATTAAAAAAATAAATAGTAAAAAAATTAAAGTAATTGTTCAATATACAAAAAAAGGAAAGTTGTTGACTGTTTGGAATTCTGTTAATGAGTTAATAAGAATTTTGACACCAAATTTGTGTGAAAATAGCAAAAAAAAACCATATAAAAGCCGAACTATTCGTCAATGTTGTCAGGGTAGGCGTAAGAGTGCTTATGGATTTGTTTGGAAATATAGGGAAGATTTTAATTTTTAGTTTTTTAACTACATCCTTTTAATGTCATTTTATGACACCACGAAAGTCTATTTTTTGAATTGAAAACATCTTCTTGACAACTACTAACGTGTGAGTATATAATCATATTAATTAATAATTAATTAAATCAAATGATAACCAGAATCACTAGATCGACAATAAAATCCTTTATTAAAAAAAATGAAGGTAAGTTAATTTTTAAAAAATTGAGCAATTTTGATGGTATGCAAGATATGGTTGACACTGTTAAGGATTCTTTTCACCCTGCTAGAAAGCCAGAAAGGGTAACAGATTATAATTTGGGGGTTGATGGTGCTTGGTTTGTTGGCCAGAGTCGAGATTATTTTAAAGAGTTTAAAAATGATGATTTGATTGGTTATGAGGTTTCTAATTGTTGTGGAAGTTTCATTTTAGCCATAAAACAAAACTAAAGATCTAAATAAAAATAATAGTAACACTCTTTTAATGTCAAATTAAAAAGTGTTATTATTATTTATGCAATTTAATCCAACAGATAAAAGCATTTCATTAGTCGCTGATATTGATTTCCTTTTATTTGGTGATGGGGAAACTTTTAACACTGATTATTCTCTTGTAGATAGAGCTAGAAATATAAACGTGGCTCAGGATGAGGCTGTGGCTGAACTTTTCAAAGCTGATCCTAATTTTATGTGGGATGATACTACTAATCCAGATTTTCCAATTGCTACTTTAAGTTTAGTTGAAAATCGTGATAATTATGTTTTACCCGATGCTAGTTTAGTTTTTAATCGGGTGAGAATTAAAGACGAAAATGGTAATTTTCAAACTTTGACTCCTTGTTTGAGGCGTGAAGTTAGCGATTCGGATCTTGATAACACTGGTCATCCTACTAAATATTATAAAATTGATAATGCTATTTTCCCTATCCCTGTGCCAAATTATTCATCTACTAATGGCATTGAAATAGAGTTCCAACGGGGAGCAAATCATTTTGTATCAACAGACACCACTAAAACTCCGGGCTTTGCTTCTCAATTCCATCAATTTCTTTCTGTCTCTGCTGCTTTGAGGTATGCTATTGCTAACGGAATGAAGGAAAAAGTTTCCTTTTTATCTGCTGAAAAAGAAAAAATAAGGTTATCTATTCAGGAACATTATCAAAGACGATCACCTGATGAAAGGCCTAAACTAAGGCTAAAAAAGCAACCTATTAGTAATTTTAGATTATAATAATGCCAGAAACAACATCAACTTTATACAAAAGAATGGAATCTGAGATAAGTAATTATCTCTTTAAAAGTGTTCAATTAAGTGAAGGAGTCAATTATAGTCAACATGAATTAATTGATCGTATTTATAAATTTGCTAATCATGATCACTCTGGGGAAAAGATTAATTCAGATTTATCTTATAACTATTGGTTTGACATAATTAATCCTAGAATCGACTCAGAAGTAAAGAACTTAAGGTTTGATACTAAAAATATAATGTTGTTTTCTCAAAATCCTAGAAAAGATTTTGCGGCGGTTTTTATTGCTAACGCATCTTTAAAAAATTGGTTATCAGAAAACGGAGAAGATATTAAATTAAAAACAGCAGTCGAATTATTCTCTGCTAATGGTAACATTGGGTTTAAAAGAGTATCTGGTGGTTACAATATCATTGATGACTTAAATACATATATAACCAATACTACCGCGGAAACTATTGATGATTCGGATATTATTGAAAGATATGAATTACTTCCATCTCAGATGAAGAGAATGAAGGAATGGGATCAAGACAATGTTAATGCTGTCATAAAAGAGTTGGGTAATAAAAGTTTTACCGCCGCTCCTGAAACTACGGCGATTGAGAGTAGTAGTAAAAAATATGAGATATTTGAATTTACTGGTGAAGTAAACGAAAAAGAATACAATGAAATTGCTGGGATAGCTCAAGAGGGTGATGAAAATAATTATTTTTTGGCCAAGGTTATTGTTGCTGGTCTAAATAAAGCTAAGAAAGGTTCAAAATATACTTTGTTTGCTGAAAAATTAGTCGGCAAAATGTCTGATTATTATATATATGCTCATCGTGGTCGTTTCAATGGTAGATTTTGGAGGGTTGGGATGTATGAACTTCTCTTCGATCATCAAATTCGTGCCAATGAAATTGGAAATGGTTTAGCTCGTGGTCTTGAATGGGGTTCTAAAACTATATTTAAGAGTAAGGATGCCAAAATAATGATGAATATTAGGGCAGATTTAGAGAATGGAGACATTGTAAACACTGATGATTTATCTCAAGTTTTAGTAAGGATGCAGGGGGCTGATCAATTAATTGCTGATTGGAATAGATTAATGACTGATGCTGATGCTCTCTCAAATTCTTATGAAGTGGTTCGAGGTGACACAACTCCGGGGACAACTTTAGGAGCAACAAGGCTAATGGACACAAACGCAGGGAAATTATTTGCTTTGTTAAGGCAAAAAATAACACTTCCTTATAAAAGAGTTTTTAAACAATGGATATTGCCTGAACTTATTAAAAACATGAAGTCAAAGGATGTTTTTAGGTTTACTGGTGATAATGATATTGTTGATCAATTACGAGAAATAATTGTTGATAGTTGGTATAACAATAATTTAGTTAAACTTGGCCCTCATACAAAAGATGTTGGCGAGGCTATTAAACAGGATAAGTTAAACGAAATTAAAAAAGTAGATCCGGCATTGAATAATGCTAAAGAAATTTGGGACAGTATTAGTTCAAGGGTATTTGTCACAATCACTGGCGAAAATAGTGATATCAGTGATAAACTCCAAGATTTAATGGCTTTAATTACATTAGAACAAGATCCAGATCGTATAAACTGGATTCTTGATACTATGTACAAAGCAAGGGGAATTCCAATTCCTCCTAAAAAAGAACAACCAAAGCCTGAAATTTTACCAACCAACGCTAATCCTCAACAAACTCAGGCAAATCAAGTGAATCGAGTTGCGGGTAAGCAAAAAATACCTGCAGAACAGGTAATAACTCAATAAAATGGCAGATAATGATTTTGTAATAAATTTTGACTTATTTAATGAGGGTTTAAGCCCTTTGGCCCATATCGACAATAAAACTTTTACTGGTGATAATGGTCAAGCTAGTGACATGAAGGCGGATATAATTTCTTTGCCGGGCTTTCTTCAACAGTCTCCGGCATTGGCTGATTTAACAAATGGCAATCAGGCGGGAGTTGTTGATCAATTAATCAGATTTATTCTTGATAAGCCAGTTAGCTCTAGTGTCACTTATGCGGTAGGAACAGGGAAATTGTTTAAACTTAGCTCAACTGCTATCTCTAGTGGTGGTTCTCCTAGTTGGCCACAGACAATAACCGATATGACTGAAGGGGAGAGTATTATTCGTCTCGGTGCTAATATTTTTATTTTCTACAATAAATCTTCTGGCGGTGATATTGCTACAATGCCAATTGCTTCTGAAACAATTGATCCTGATTGGGGAAGTTCTACTGATAAAGCTTTGGAAAAAGCAGTCCATCCTTGCGCGGCTAAAGAGGATATTATTGTATTTGGAAACGGTAGATATTTGGGAGTTTATATAGAAGGGGAGGCCTTGCTCAATGTTCAAAAATTAGATTTTGGAGAAGGGGCTGAAGTTGTTGATGTTCAATTTTATAATAATCTTTGGTATGTATCGGTAAATTATGGTGAAGGAAGAAGAAGTCAAATTTATTTATATGATGCTTCGGCCACCTCTAATCAATTATCTGATGAAGTTGCTGTCGGTAATCAAAGAATTGGATTCACTTTCGTTGTAAATGGTATTTTTTATGTTGCTTACGAAGATAAAACATCGGGATTCTTTGCTATTGGATGGTTAAATGGTAGGCAAATAACTCCTTTGAGATATTTTACAGGAACTTTACCTAATCATAGGCAAAAAACATTATATATGAATACAATATTATTTCTATCTGGGGCTAATATTCTTTCTTGTGGATCAGTAGTTAGTCAATTACCTATCCAAATTTCTATTTTGGCAGACGGTGGTCACGCCACTCTTGGCGGAATTGCTGCTCCTTTTGGAACTCCAATAATTGCCTCTACGAATGGGACTGATTCTCACAGAATTGCTAAATTCAGTGGATTATCTGTTGATAGTTTGTGGAAAAGTATTTTTGTTAGCACTACAAGAGGCCGAGAATTAGGGAATATTAATACTATTATTGTTTTTACTAAACCATTGGCTACTGGTGCAAAAGCAGAAATTTATATTGAAGGAAATCAAGCTGAGACTGGGACAATAACGGATGCTTTTGAAGTTACTGGTGAAAATAAGACAATGCACGTTTTTAAAACTATTAACTTAAAAGCAGTTGAGGATATTCGTTGTTTTGTTGATTATTCAAACGGTAGTTCTAGTGTTCAATGTCCAATTAGAAAAATTATTGTTCTTGGTAATTTTGTAGAGAGGTAATTATGAAAACAACCGACTTAACTCCAAAAATGTCAGTTAAGTCAGCCGAAGAAGAGCTGGCTATTATTGCTATTACTGGCGAACAGGCTCTTGGTCAAAATTTAGGAGGGTTACAGTTTTTTTCAAATGGTTTTAGAAGAGGTTATGGAAATAATGCCATGATTTGCGATGAAAATGGTTTATCTTTAGGCGCTGCTGATTTTGTAAATGCTCCACTTCAATTGTGGATGAATGGACATATTAAGGCTAGTGATATTGATTTAAGTGGTTCGGGTTATACAAAAATAAATATTTTTAAACAAGATGATATTCCTACCTCGGTTTCTATTGGTGATCTTTGGTTTGATACTAATGATGGTAATAAATTATATCGAGCCGCCATTGCAGGGGCGGATCAAATAGTTGCAGGAGAATGGGAATTGGTGGTATCTACCACAATGTCTACCTTTGCTCAAGATGCAATCCCAACTTCTTTGGCCATTGGTGATCTTTGGTATGACACAAACGATAGTAATAAACCTTATCGAGCTGCTTCTGTGGGGGCGACAACTATCGCTTCTGGTCAATGGGAAATAGTCAATGACTTAAGGGCGGCAGATGCTTTATTGAAGGCAGGTTCTTCTCAATCTTTGACTGGAGATATTTTAGTCGGTGTTTCCAATATAAAAATCGATGGTGTAAATAAAAGAATTGCTATTTACGATGATAGTGCAAATATGATAATTCTTTTGGGATATCAGGCCGGAGGTTTTTAAAATAATAGTTTTTAAGGATATAATTATTTATGGCTGATCATGGTTTAAAAATTTGTGTTCAAGGAAAAAGTTTATTAAATGCTCTTTACGACTATGACTATGTTTTTAATTCTGGTTTCGATATTTTAAAAGTAAGTGAAACTGGAACTTTAAGCGGTGGATCAAGCAAAACTCATGGAATTGGTTATATTCCAATTTTTTTTGCTAATGAAAGAGATATTGGCACTAACCATCGATCATTGCCAGTTGGGGCAACTAGCGACAATTTTTATGTCACCTCGACTACTCTTTACGCCGGAGTATCTTGTCATTTTATATTATTTCTTTTTCCAACAGGTATAACTTAATATGTATTTTACCGCTGATTTTGAAACAAACGATTATTCACAATTTACCAGTAGTGGTGGTGGCACTTTGGCTATTACTACTGAACAAAAAATTCAGGGTTCTTATGCTTCAAAAATGTGGAATAATGCCAATGTTCGAAAAGATTTGGGCGCTCAATACGCAACTTTATTTTCTGGGGCTTATTTTAGATGGAACGGAACTCCAAACGGCTATGGTTGGTTTGTAATGCTTGGTGATGGTGCTGCTAGCCTTCAATATTATGTTTATGTTTGGGGAGGTAAACTTCGATTGTATAATGGATCAAGTTATAGTGAAAGTGCCTTATCTTTGGGAAATAATACTTGGTATTTTATTGAAATTCAGATGTATCCTGAAGGTGGTCATACTAGATTTAATCTTCAGGTTGATGGGGTGACTTGGTGTACTTTACTTGGAGATTTACAAGGAAGTGACACTGGTGTTCGATATATTAAATGGCAAGGGACTAATTCTGATGGTGTTCAGTCTTATCTTGATAACTGTGTGGCTTCAGATACTCAAATTGACTATGGTTTAAAAATTCCTTTGGCAACAAAGTCTATTCTTTCTCAAAATCCAAGAGATTATGCTTTTTGGTCACGATATGCTTCAGTTAAATTGGCTCAAATTGCGACTGGAAATATAACTGTTTCTGGCGGAACTGGATCGGCACAAATTACTCATGATTTAGGTTTTGCTCCAACTGTCCATGTATTTGCTGAATTGAGTTCTGGTAAATGGTGGTCGGGAAGTGTTGATGTTTATAATGGAACTGAACCTGATTTGGAATGTGGTCTGAGAAAAGTTGGAATTGCTTCATCAGGAGGGGAGTTAGTTGAAACATACATCGATACAACAAAAGTAAATTTGGTAATTAAAGGTGCTGATGGTACAGTTCCTTATGTTTTATTAATTTTTGCTGAATCAGGCTAAAAACATGACACAAGATTTTGGAATAAAAATAATGGAAAAAGGGTATTCTGCTTTGACGGACAATGATATTCGGCACATGATTTTATCGTCAAAATTTCCTTTTTTAAATTACTATGGTCAAGCCACTGGCTCTATCACTTGGAATACTGGCGATGCTGAAATTAAATATTTAGATATTACTCATGGTTTAGGTTATATTCCGGCTTATATTGCCTATCGAGGTAATGTTGATGATCTTGGTGGAAGTGGCCAAACCATCCTTCCAAATGTTCAGGTTGGATCAGGTGGTTTTGTCACTTTTTATTCTTATATTGATGCGACTAAGATTAGATTAAAATTAAATATGGGTGATATGAATTTAGGCGATGGTTACGATGATTATAATTATTCAATGTTTAATAGTGAAAGTTGGACTAGTGAATATATGATAATGGGTAAAAAAGATGGAACTACTTATTGGTCTGAAATGTATTTTTTGCCGACAATTGAACAAGGAGATACCATAAAATCAGCGATGTTGGAAATTCAAGTTGATTCAAAAGGAGCTGGATCTGGTGATTTAAAACTTCATACCTATGGTTACGATGAAAATTGGAGTGATACAACTGCTTATACAAACAATAATAATTCTTTACCTCCTCCGGGTGAGTGGATTGGAATTAATGTCAAAGATATTGTGCAGGAATTAATAAATCGCGGAGATTGGTATTCTGGGGCAATAATGGGTTTTGATGTTTCTGACAATGGATCAAATGACAATGTTTGGATGAAGTCTTATGTCGCTAGGTTAGTTATTACTTTGGAAAGAAGTGTTACTATTAATTATCGAGTTATTGTTTTTAGAAATAAAATTGCATGATAATCTTTTACAGTAAAAAAACAAATAAAATTTTTGGAGTTATTGAAGGTCGAGTTCATGATAATCCAAATTTAGGAATTACCTCATCTGATGTTTCTCCCGAAGATACTGGAAAATATATTGTACCTTTTAAACCAAAAACAAGAATAATTGATGTTCCTGTTAAAAAGTTTTTTTTGGTAAACAAAAAAACAAAAGAAGTAGAAGAAAGAATTGTTGGTGTTAAAAAACAGGAAGTTCCTGATGGTTTAGAACCCGATGTTTCTTTTTCTGATTTGATATTAAAATTTGAATCTGGTGAAGAAAATATTTATTCTTATAAAATTATTTTTGATAAGAATGATGTCGTCACTGGATTTGA
>JAQVSI010000053.1 GCA_028700625.1 Candidatus Shapirobacteria bacterium | reverse complement strand
TTTACACTACATCCAGTTAGTAAAAATCCACCTACAACCACCATTATCAATGTAAATATATTTTTCATACAAACATCATATCTTATTTACGTACAATAGTACTGATTGATTTCAAAAGCAAAAGATTAATTAAAATCGGATTCATTTTTAAACCAAAACAAATTCAACATTTGTTACCCATATTGGATCGTAGTTAACTCACGACCTTGGAAACGATTTGGGCTGGTGTTTGGAGGTTTAGCCCAAGATGTAATCTTTCAAAATTATAATACTTTAAATAATCTTTGATAATTTTATTGGCTGTGTTTTCTTTTGGTTCATAACCCCTAAAACATTCTTCTTGAATGGTTCTAATGAATCTTTCAATGTGAGCATTATCATTAGGTCTTCTAACCCGAGAATGACGAATTTGAATATTATGTTTTTGTAAACTAAATCCAAAATTATTTCTAAATTCTGGTCCATTATCGGCTTGAACCATTTTCAAAGGAAAGTGACGATAATCTTGAGCTTTTTGGATTACTAAAAAACTATTATCTTGACCCATCTTTGGACGGTATTCTGCATAGGCAAACCTAGAAAAAGTATCAATTACAGCATAAATGTAAAACCTAGAATAGTCATACTTGACTACATGCATTGTATCAATCTCTACTAGTTCTCCAGGGAAGCTAGACAATGTCGATGAGGATTGTTCCCTTTACCATAGAATAATTGTTTTGGTTTTCTAATTAGTTGATTTCTTTTTAAGATTCTACCTACTGATGCCAAACTAATATTGATACCTTCTCGTTTTAAGTAAGCCTGAAGTACTGGAGCACATCGATGATACTTTTTTCTTAATTCAATTACTTTACTAATCACTTCTGGTTTAATTTCTTGAGGATGATAATGAGGTCGTGATGGAATTGTGTCAATAAATACTCGATGATCTGGATCAGCTTTTTTCATCCATTTACAAATAGTTGATTTACCAGTGCCATACTTTAAAGCTGCTTGAGAGTAACTTAACTTACGATAGATAACATCGTTAACCGCTAACCGCCTTACTTTAGGTAGAAATGGATTATTTGTATACATGTAACTATTATCTCTCATCATTTTATTTACCAAACACACGTTACCGTTTCCAAGGTATTGAGTAATTGCGTATTTATCCTATATTAATTGACTTTTTATGATTTTTCTGTCTTAATAAGACATATAATTAAAAAATAATATGGAAAATCATTCACCAGAAAATACCTCCAACCAGGAATATAAGTCTGAAATTAGATTAACTCCGCAAGTTGTTCAAAAAATTTACCAAGACACGGTGATGAGATCCAGCCAGTCTGGTCAGTCAGTATTAGCTAAAGATTTAATCAATGACGAATTGTTTAATAAAGACAACCTTGAGCAACACCGCAAAACTATCGAAAAGCTTGCCGACCAACTTCAACCTCGTTTTTTTAATATAGATACTGGTGGTGCCGACTCAAGGTATGCAATTTATGATAAATATCAAAATCAGTGGACTAATTCAAACAACGATTACAAACAATTATTAGCCTTGATTTCAGCAATTGGTTTAGGAAAAGTAACCACCGCTAGGGCTTATTTAAACCGAGCACCAGTTAAAGAAAAAAGTGTTATTAGATATTTAATTGACAAAGAATCTTACATAAAAGAATATAAACGTCAGACTTATATTTACGGAGATATTAAACATTAATATTATTTTAGGAAATGGCTAATCGAGAGTTTTTAAGAGAATATTCTTGTGACGGAGCCCATGAGAATCAAACTTATTTTGAACCTAAAATTGGTCCGAACTTTACATACCCCGCCTGGACTAAAAAACCTTAAACACTTTATTTCTTGATTTTTCTCCTTTAATCAAAATTATTCCCGATTTTTTAACTTTCAAAAATTTAGATAATGATACAACAACCGCCTTATTTGCTTTTCCTTCCAATGGCGGTGCGGTTACATAAACATGAATCATCCCGATTAGATCTTTTTCTACTCGTGGATTCTTTGAATTTGGATGAACCACCACTTCTATTTTCATAATTCATTATATCTTTATTTATTATTCCGACCCCCCAAACAAAATGATATTATCATAATATATGACCAAAAACCCTCTCATCAATGCTCTTAGTGCTTCAGTCTACATTGTCCTTGTTATAACCGTCATGACTTTTGCCACCAAGCCATTACAAAACAAACCAGACACTTTTTTTACCCCAATTGTTTTTTTATCACTCTTAACCCTTTCAGTTGCTGTTATGGCCTTTTTATTTTTCTATCAACCCGTCGTCCTTTTGATTGACGGCAAGAAAAAAGAAGCCATAAATCTTTTTGCAAAAACAATAGGTATCTTTGCTGTTATCACTATTATCTTACTCACTCTACTTTTTTCTGGCCTAATTTAATTTTCAAAAAAAATCAAATAATTCCAAATTCATTCAACTTCGCGATTGTGTTATCCTTTTTTAATGTCTCGAATTGCTTTGATTATTTCTCTAATCATCAATGCTGTATTAGGTTTTTTATTTCTTCGCTCTCGACCAGTTTCTCCAAATCTCTATCAAGTCGAACGTGTCATCG